>DMJN01000091.1 GCA_003451715.1 Gammaproteobacteria bacterium
GTGGCGATGACCATGGAGTATTTCGATCCTACAAGCGGACGCAAGACGGTGCTCAGCCAGGCCTCAAACTGGAATGCGGGCTACAACCACAGTCATACCTATGAAGATGGCTACGGACCGCTGATTCCGGCCAATGCAACGATCATCCTGACCGCATGGTTCGACAACTCAGCCGATAACCCGCGTAATCCGGATCCGGATCAATGGGTTGGTGCCGGTCAGAGGACCACCGATGAGATGTCCCATGCCTGGATCGCCGTCACCCATCTGGACGAAGAGGGTTATGACAAGCTGCTCGAAGAGCGTGGCGAATCCAGACCTGTTGCCAGACGAAGAGGACCGTTTTGATGATGAAGAAGTATAAGCACCTTGCTGGCAGGGCCCTCGCGGTCCTGCTAGTGGGACTGATCGTCACACCTCTCTATGCGCAGTTACCCAACCACTTGCGTGACTACCCCTTGGCTTCGCGTAGGACCACCGGCGATGTGATAGCACCGATGTTCAACGGCTGGATTGCCAATGAAGACGGCTCAGTCACGATGGTATTCGCCTTCGCGAACACCAACTCGGAGGAGATCGTCGATATCCCACTCGGGGAGAACAACTACATCGAGCCGGCACAGTTCGATGGCGTGCAACCCACACACTTCCCGACGTACAACCGCTTTGGTTTTACAGGCATGCAGGAACGGGGAATTTTTGCGGTCACCGTGCCGGCAGACATGGCCGGAACCGAGATCGTGTGGACCTTGGCTCACGCGGGCCACAGCTACTCAATTCCTGGTCGAGCTACGTCGACGGCATACGAGATGAGCTCATCACCTAGAGCTGAGGGCTCGTTGAATCCGGGCGTTCGGTTCAGCCAGGGTGGGCCTGAAGGCAGCGGCCGGGAAGGAATCTGGGCATCCCGGGTAACAGCCTCGGTTGGAACACCGGTGACATTGTCGGCTTACGTACAGGATCGCGGTGAGCGAGACCAATACGGTGTCGGTCCTTTCTTCCACGTGGGCACAGAATGGATAAAGCACCAGGGACCGGTTGGGGCAGTGCCCGATTTCGAGCAAGCGCAAATATCGGGCCGTCAAAGAGCCAGAGCTGCCGGAGAGGATGGTGCGACCACCACCAACGCCTGGACCGAAGTAACGACCCAAGCTACTTTTCCTGAGCCTGGTGATTATGTCGTCCGACTACGGATCGACAATTTCACGGCGCCCGACAGCCAGTTCGACAACCAGTGCTGCTGGTCGAACGCCTATGTGCCGGTGACGGTTACGCCCTAAGTTAGTTAAAGCTCTACTTCGAAAACGATGACGCCCCGGACCAGTGATGGTCCGGGGCGTTTGTCTTTTCAGGATTCAAGTTTGCGGGGATCTGCTGCTAGGCAGCGTGTTTGGCTTCTGCCGCTGCCTTTATCTCTGGGTGTGATTTGCGAGTTTTTTCCAAATCAGGCTCCAGCTTGGAGAACAACTCAGTCAACTGAACAGTCAATTTATGCTTAGGTGCATAGTAAATCAGTGGCCACGCTAGATCGCGAGACTCCTTCATCTTGACTGAGGCCGGTAAAAACGGCTCCAGCACTGGTACATCACCAATATTAAGCTTCTTCAGCACATCTCGGTGGAAGTTGGTCCGTCCATGATATTGATTCACGATGACGCCTTCTATGCTCAATCCGGCGTTGTGATCCTCTTTAATTTCGTTGACCACCGCTACAATATTGTTCAATGCCTCCAAGGAAAAACGGTCACAATCAAATGGAATAAGGAGTGAATCTGCTGCGATGAGTGCAGCATTGGTATAAAAGTTATAGGCTGGCGGTGTATCAATGTAGATACGATCGAATTCATCATCGAGCTCTGCAAGAGCATTTCTTAACTTGTAGACTTTTTGGCGACTCTCCAGTTCTCTCTCGATGTTGGAGAGGTCAGGATGTGACGGCATGATACAGAGGTTTTCAAAAGGCGTATCGTAGATATAGTTTATTGTGGAGCGTTTACGCTTGAGGATACTAACGAATTGATTGAAGAAACTCGCCGCATTGTCATCCAGTGTTTGATAATCATCTCCTAGTAAGTAACCACTGGTATTGCCCTAGATATCAAGATCGATGAGTAATGTTCTAAAGCCTTTGGCTGCGCTGATCGCCGCTAGATTACAACTGATACTGGTCTTTCCAACTCCACCTTTTTGATTATAGATTACTCGACGCACTGCTATTCCCTCTACTAAAGTTTCAAACCAACTGATCTTGACTCTGACACTAGAGCTATTAAATCAGGATCTACGTATTCGTCAATAGCTGCGCTGAAATTTGTTCACTTCGAGCAAATCGGTCAATTTGCATGGTGACACATGGCCGGTTTTTCCATCCAGATAAGGGTATCTACTAATTAAATGTTGACAAGAACTACAAATGTAGTTTGTGGTCAAAATACTAACAGCAAAAAAACCGCTTCGCGCAAGAGCGCGTTGGAGTCTGGCCCATGAATAGCATCGAAATTCTACAAGCCAACGGCAATTTCATTTTCGTCAACCTGTTGCTACAGATTACGGCATTGTGTGGCATCGCCTTGTTGATCTCGCGAAGATTTGTAAACAACGCAGCCGCGCGATACAGCATACTGTTTCCCGCAATGCTATCCCTGATGCTGCTTACAGTCGTTTCAATCGGATTGCAGCTTAATAATAGGAGTCTGGTGTATATTCCGCTGCAAGATGGCACATCGCTTGCTGCCAGCGGTGTGGCAACAGAATTTGTAGTGGATGAATTTTCCTTTGAAGAACTGGTGTTAAATCCCTCTGGATCAAATGCCGCTTCGCCCGAAGCAGGATCGGTTGGCATTGAATCCCTGGCCGGTTCCGCCCTGCTCAAATTCTGGAATATCATACTCCGTCTGCCGCCTTACCTGATCGCCTTGATAGTCTGGTCGGGCGGCTTTTTATTTCTGACGATCGGCCTGCTGCGAAGCATTCATAATATTGACCGCCTCTCGCGCCGTTCTCGACCACTCGAAGATAAAGAGCGACGCTATCTGGACTGCTTGTTAATGCCACACTTGGATAGCAGCACCGAGTTGCATTATCGTGGGTCCGACCAAATTTCCAGCCCGATGTTAATCGGGATATCTCAACCCGC
>DMJN01000340.1 GCA_003451715.1 Gammaproteobacteria bacterium
TGTCGGTGGCTCCCCGGAACGACGCGGTGTCGTTGCAACCTGTAACTATGAGGCGAGGAAGCTTGGTATTCACTCCGCCCTGGCATCGGCTACAGCCCGGAAGCGCTGCCCCGACCTGATCATCATCCGACCGGATATAGAAAAATACCGGCTTGCTTCCCAGCAAATACACCAGATATTTGCATCCTATACATCGCTCATCGAGCCGCTCTCACTCGATGAGGCTTATCTCGATGTCAGCGATTGCAAACAACACCAGGGTAGCGCGACACACATCGCCGAGGCGATTCGACAGGAAGTAAGAGAAACGGTTCGAATTACAATCTCAGCCGGCATTGCCCCGAATAAATTTCTCGCCAAGATTGCCAGCGACTGGAATAAACCCGATGGTCAATTCGTCATCCGCCCGGAGCAAGTAGATGCTTTTGTGGCCGACTTACCGGTTAATAAGCTGCACGGGGTGGGTAAAGTTACCGCAAGTAAAATGAAACGTCTTGGGATAGACACATGCAGTGACTTGCGTAAACTCGATAACAAGCAGCTACAGAAACATTTCGGTAGTTTCGGTGAGCGCCTGCACCAACTCAGCCTCGGCATAGACAATCGACCGGTGCAGACAGAACGTGTACGTAAATCGGTGAGTGTGGAAAATACTTATGCAGCCGACCTGCCAAAACTACAGAACTGCCTGGAAGAACTACCCGATCTAATGCAACAATTGGCAAAACGAATGGACAGGATCGGTACCGACTATTCGATTCATAAGCAGTTCATCAAGATTAAGTTTCATGACTTCGTGCAGACCACTGTTGAAATGTTATCGGAAAACTGCGATATGAGTAATTTCACCAAGCTTTGTGAAGATGGTTTTGCCAGAGGTTCGAAACCTGTACGGCTGCTCGGCATTGGAGTGCGATTAACGCCGAAACCAGAATCCGAAACTGATGAGAACCCGGCAGACCAGCTTTCACTCACCCTCGAAGATCTGACTTGAATCCTGTTCATGAGTCGTTACCGCCCTCCCCAGAAACCTACTGCAAAATATATTACTGTGGAGGGTGAAGCGCGCTTAAAAGAAGAACTCCATCGACTCTGGATAGTGGAGAGGCCCAAGATAACCCAATCGGTTTCCGAGGCGGCGGCAATGGGCGATCGGTCGGAAAACGCGGATTACATCTATGGTAAGAAACGCCTGGGGGAAATTGATCGACGGGTGCGATACCTTGGAAAACGGCTGGAAGAAATTACTGTGGTGAGTGAGCCGCCAGAGAATCGCAACAAAATATTTTTTGGTGCCACGGTGTCTCTGGAGGATGAAGATGGAAACTCTTACCGTTACCGGCTGGTGGGACCCGATGAAATAGATCCATCGCGTGGCTACATCAGCATTGATTCTCCTATGGGTAAAGCCCTGCTCGGCAAACAGTTGGATGCGGAGATCAGTATCGAATCACCCACCGGCCAAAAGTATTACTCCGTGTTAGCCATCGATTACGCTTAGCCCTACCCATCATGAAACAAGTCACAATCATTGCAATCCTTAGAGCGCTTGGATCCACGGTGACCATACCGCTGGAAATGCTCAGCGCCGCCAATGATATTGCGCGAGCCCGCAAACAGAGTGACAAGTTACTCAGAATCGAACTGATCGGACTTGAACATGGCAGCGTGGTACTGAGCGGCGGCCTGACTATGCAATGCACCAGGATCCTCGACCAGGTCAAGGATTGCGACCTCATTTTCGTGCCGGGAATCTGGGGAAATCCCCGTGCGAGCGTCAATAAGAATCGCCCGCTCGTGGATTGGATTCGCCAGAAGCACCGGGCAGGCGCTACCATCTGCGCCGTTACTACCGGTGTCTATTTCGTTGCCGAGGCTGGCATTCTTGATGGCAGGGCTGCCACTACCCACTGGAAATTCTTCGACCAATTTCAGGCCGCCTATCCGCAGGTAAAACTACAACGCAAGCGTTTCATAACCAGTGTCGACAATATCTATTGCACCGGCAGCGTTAATGCTGCTCGCGATATCATGTTGCATTTCATTGAACAGCTCTATGGTGATTCGATTGCCAATGAGATTTCGCGGCAATTCACCCACGAATTGAAGCGATCCTATGAATCCCTGCTGCTCAGTAAAGACCAACAATCGACCCACCATGATGAAGAAATCATCAAAGTACAGGAGTGGTTACAGGATAATTATTATCACCACATCGAGATAGGGGCCGTGGCCGACCGGTTCCGTATGAGTGTGAGGTCACTGAACAGGCGCTTCAAGCTGGCAACTAACACCACTCCACTACAGTATCTACAGGATCTGCGCATCAGCCATGCCAAGGACCTTTTAAAACGGAGTAATCTGGTGATTTCCGAGGTGGCTGACAGGGTTGGGTATCAGGACGCCAGCTATTTCACTGGCTTGTTTAAGAAACTAAATGCGGTAACACCCAACGAGTATCGTCAGTTAGTGCGCAACAAGCTGTTTGTGGCAGAGAGTAACCAGCGCTCGATTCAGTGAACCGGGCGCTGGTATGCATGATAGTCAGCTGGTTTTTTGTTTGAACTTCTCCAGCTGTTCGACAGAGGCCTCTGTCTGGTACTTTGACTTCCATTCCGAATAGGGCATGCCGTAAACAATTTTCTGCGCATTATCTAATGTCACATCGATTCCGCGCGCTTCTGCTTCAGCGCTATACCATTTCGACAAGCAGTTTCTGCAAAAACTCGCCAGGTTCATCAAGTCAATATTTTGCACGTCTTTGTTCTCATCCAGATGATTCAGTAATCGTCTAAATGTTGCCGCCTCTATTTCAGTTCTAGCTTTATCGTCTATAGTCATACCGTTAAGCTGCCTCGCCGTCGAAGCCTTCACCTTCCTTATGGGGTGGCGCTTTTCGATGTTTCTTATCAATTGATTTGAGTTGACGCTCGGCTACGTTAAAGGCATCCCGAATCGCAATGTAGAGATCTTCATGGGCATGATTGTCATGCTGTTCCTGATTGACTCTTACTTCTTTGGTGGGGGTATGTATTTCAAGCCCTACAGAATAGACCTTGCCCTTGTGGCGATTATTATGGGGTGAATCCAATACAACACGACCAGTGATAATTTGATCACAATAACGCTCTAGTTTATCTATTCGTTTTTGAACTGCATCAGCCAGAGCATCGGTTTGATCTATGTTGTGGAATACAACTTGGAATTCATTTGTCATAAATTACTATCTCCTGGTTTGATTCATATAGCGGATCTACTGCATTTTGACTGGTTTATTGCGTACCTCCTTTTTTGTAAATCATGTCGTTGCTTATCAATTTATCATCTCTCGACCGTGATCAGCTCGTGCCAATAGTTTCCACAGCAAGACCAGGCATGGCGCAGAACAGCCTGGATCGAAAACTGTTGAATTGCGGCTGAAGCGGAAACGAAAAGCTGCAAAAATCGGGTTTGAGTGTAGGTGCTAAATACCGGAGTACCTAGGAATTGCGGGCGGATGATAAGGTGATTTGCCGGAATTGGTACCGGCTGTGTTGCTGGTCGCATCCCCTCTCCTATGCATGCAATAAACTTAGATTACCGCTTTCGGCCATGTTTGTCTAAAGCTGTTGTTCAGGCTCGGAGAAACACCAATGCCAGGGTTCGTAGTCTATGCCAGAAGGATTATCCCGTGGGTAGGTCATAGTGAATCCAAAGTCGCCGGCATTCTTAGTAAGCCACTGAAACGCCAGGCTATTCTCAAAGTCGATTCCCACGGCATCGTATTCGTTGGTGCCGATATCCACGGCTCGTCCGGTATGGTGCTCACTGAATCCGGGAGCCGCGTTGACCTTTAGAATCTCGGTAATAGAGCGCCCACCCCGCAACTTGCCAAGAATCAGGTCATGTTGGTATTGATACCCTCTGAATGCCGAAATCAGGAATATTGTGACGCTTGCCTGTTTCGCTGCCTTTTTCATGGCCGTCCAGGCTGCGAATGCTTCTGGGGCCAGTTTTTGCAGGCGTTGATAGTGATCCAGTTCTGCATCCACCAACACTTCAGGCTCATGGCATACCGGGAGTCGGCAGGATGCCAGATAGTCTGACGGGATACCCAGTGATTGGTGTAGCGACGACAGGCGCTTGTTGAAGGATTCGCTCTTGTTCAAGGTGCTCAACGATTCGAGTCCACCGGCGTCCCGGTGGACTCGAAATTATCTTAGTAAACTGGGAATGTTATCGTGGGTAGCTATCGAATACAGTCTCGATCCAACGTTGCTCATTGATGAATCCCTGTCCCCAGCTTGCATATTCATCGCCCAATCCAGCCGCTACGATCTCTTCCTTGCTCATGCGTTGAGACTTCTTAACGCGAATGGCAATGGAAGTGTCTTTAACGACATCGTAAAAACTCAGTAATGCAGCCTTGTCGGCCAGGGGACCATGACCTGGAATTACCGCTGTATCATCGGCAATCCAGGACAGGGCTTTCTCCAGATTACGTAAATAGCCCTGCACAGTACCGCCGTTTGCCAGGTCGATGAATGGAAAAGCACCATTGAAGAAATGATCGCCCATGTGAATGACATTCGATCCTTCGAACATCACCACGCTGTCAGTATCGGTGTGGCCGGCAGGCATATGAATCAGTGTAATATCTTCACCGTTAAAGTGCAGCGTGACGTCGTCATCGAAAGTCACTACGGGCAGTGCCAGCGCCGGTGAATCTCCCGCTACCAATCGGCCCCTCACATTTTCATGAGCTACGATAATGCTGGCCGCACCAAATTCGGCATTGCTGCCGGTGTGGTCACCGTGGAAATGCGTATTTAGCAGAAATTTTGGCGTATCGGATCCCAAAGCTGCCAATGCAGCCTTAATCTTTGTAGCTAGCGGTGCGTATTGGTCATCGATAATCAGGATTCCATCATTGCCGGCAGACACGCCGATGTTTCCCCCAGATCCCACCAACATGGAAATACCGCCGCTCACCGGCACGGTCTCGATGGTTACATTCGCGAATCGATCATCTTGTGCAGTTACAGTCATGACTAAACTGGCTAATGCCAGCGCCACGAATATTCTTATTGAAGTCATTATTTTCATCGAGCCTCCTGCAGGCCACTATTTGAATGTATTCGCCATGCTATGTGGCACCCCTGTCTATTGCAAGCATGGGTGACAAATCAGCTCCCCTACCGATGCCTGCACTCTCTTCGAGTGCAGGCATTCCCATCGCAACGCCTGTCTCCACACCCGGGATAGAAACTCTTGTCCAATATCACATATTTTATGTCTAAAATACCCTAGCCCAATTTTATCTAAACTGACTATAGTCCTATCAAATTAGCGTGACAACGACAACCTACTTGAGATAGCTGTTTCATTAAGGACAGCGACAAGGACATGGCAAAACTTCCAGTTATTGCGGGATTTGGCGGTATCAACCCGGCCGGTCGAGCGTCGGGTCACCATGCCTACCGTCGCCTGGTTATAGATGCATTGAGCGATGAGCTGGGTAGAAATACCTGGGCCAGCCTGGCCGCTTTGACGGGGCAGCTGCGTAAAGAAGATGGGCAGTGGCGCAATAGCAGCCATGAACCGGTGGATTTCGACAGCGCCCTCACCACACTCACACCAGGTCTCGAACAAAGCACCCTGATTAGAAAACTGGAAACCAATCTCTTCGATCCGTCACAGTTACTTTATCACCGCCGTGCCAGTTTCCCTGGTAGCGAGTCAAATCCCCTGCAATTCGAAATTCGCAAGAAACAGCTGCCGTCGCCCCTACCACCGGGCTGGACCGTGAGTGAAGCCAGCTCCGATCCCAAACACAGGCTCAGTATCACCGCCACGGACAATTTCGACGTGTTATTGCGCTGCTATCGCCAGGCACCCGTCAACAGTGCCGGACAACTACCCAGCAATTTCGATCCGGCGATCCTCTATCCGTCTCGCAACCATCCACGGGCTCTGCAGCTGACCGTTTATGGCGCCTCGGATGCTATCAATTCGCTGGGTATCGATTGGGAAATCATCAGACAGAAAGTACCGGCTGATCAGTTCAGTGTGTATGCCGCCAATTGCATGGGCCAGCTCGATTACAACGGTTTTGGGGGATTATTACAGGCCAGATTATTAGGTAAGAAAGTTACCTCGAAACAGCTGCCTCTTGGGTTTACCGAAATGCCCGCCGATTTTCTGAACGCCTACTTGTTGGGAAATCTGGGGACAACTGGCGCAAATGTGGCCGCCTGTGCCACCTTTCTCTACAACCTGCGGCTGGGAATCAGAGACATCCAGAATGGCAACGCACGCGTGGTCATTGTAGGTTCCAGCGAGGCCTGCCTGGTCCCTGAAGTGTTTGAGGGTTTTACCGCCATGGGAGCTCTTGCCGAAGATGCCGTGCTGCGCACATTGGATGGGCTGACCAATGAACAGCAACCGAACTACCGCAGGGCATGCCGACCATTCAGCGACAACGTTGGATTCACCATGTCTGAGTCTGCTCAGTTCGTGGTGTTGTTCGATGATGAGTTAGCCCTTGAACTGGGCGCCAACATATTCGGTGGCGTTAACGAGGTGTTTGTCAGCGCAGACGGTCACAAGAAGTCGATAGCAGGCCCCGGTCTGGGCAATTACTTCACCATGGCGAAAGCCGCTGTTGCGACTCGCAATGTGCTTGGTGAAGAGGGCCTGCGGCGGCGCAGTTACGTGCAATCCCATGGCACGGGCACACCGCAAAACCGCACCACCGAATCACATATCCTCAACCAGATAGCCCAGACCTTCGGCATCGAGAACTGGCCCGTGGCTGCGATCAAGTCCTATCTCGGCCACTCCATCGCCAGTGCATCGGGCGATCAGCTGTCGGCCAGCCTCGGTACGTGGTCCGACGGAATCATCCCGGGAATACTCACTGTCGATGAGATTGCAGAGGATGTCCAGCAACAAAACCTGGATTTTCTATTGCAACATGCAGAGGTGGGTCGTGAGGGTATGGATGCGGTGTTGATCAACTCGAAGGGCTTTGGTGGCAACAATGCCAGCGCCTCCATTCTGGCACCGCACGTTGTTCAGCGCATGCTTGGCAAGCGACATGGCAAGGAAAAACTCAAGCAATACAAACAGCGCAATGAGCAAGTACAGGAACAATCGGCAGACAACGATCGTGCCGCCATGAAGGGCATTAACAACACGATCTATCGGTTTGACCACGGCGTATTGGGCAGCGATGCCATTGAGATGACCGACCGGCAGATAAAGATTGCCAACTACGAGCATCCAGTATCACTGGAAATAGAAAATTACTACAAAGACATGTGTGACTAACTAATTTCCAGCACATGCTCCTCGGCGATCTTCTGCTTCCACAGTGCCGGTCCGGTCTGGTGAACTGAAGTCCCTTTCACATCCACCGCTACTGTCACTGGCATCTCGTCCACTTCAAATTCGTGGATGGCCTCCATACCCAGGTCTTCGAAGGCTACGATGCGCGCCTTCCTGATGGCCTTGGACACCAGGTAAGCGGCACCTCCTACTGCCATGAGATAGACCGCCCTATGTTTCTTGATGGCAGCGATACCCGTAGGCCCTCTCTCCGCCTTACCTATCATGCCGATCAAGCCAGTCTTCGCCAGTAAATCATCGGTAAACTTATCCATGCGAGTGGCAGTCGTCGGCCCGGCCGGACCGATCACTTCGTCGCGTACTGGGTCCACCGGACCCACGTAGTAGATAAATTTGTTGTCGAAATCCACCCCTTCGGGCAGGCCTTCACCCCCGTCGAGCATGCTCAGGAGTCGTTTGTGGGCTGCATCACGCCCGGTCAATAGCGTCCCGGACAATAACAGGGTTTCTCCGGGCTGCCAGTGGGCGATGTCCTCCTTAGTAAGCGAATCCAGGTCTACTCTGCGTGCCCGGGGACCAACATCCCAGGTAATTTCCGGCCATTCATCCAGGCTCGGTGGTGTCAATTCGGCGACGCCTGTGCCATCCAGCATAAAATGCACATGGCGTGTGGCTGCGCAATTGGGAATCATCGCTACGGGCAGGGACGCGGCATGGGTGGGATAGTCCAGAATTTTCACATCCACCACCGTAGTGAGTCCGCCCACACCCTGGGCGCCAATTCCCAGTGCATTTGCCCTATCCATGATCTCCAGTCGTAATTCTTCGATGGGATTAGCCGCGCCTCGCTGCCTCACTTCATGTATGTCGATGGGGTCCATCAGGGATTCCTTCGCCAGTAACATAGCCTTCTCGGCGGTTCCACCGATGCCGATTCCCAGCATGCCGGGCGGGCACCAGCCCGCACCCATCGTCGGGAGGGTCTGTTCGACCCAGTCTGGGATGCTGTCACTGGGATTAAGCATAGCCAGCTTGGCCTTGTTCTCAGAGCCGCCACCCTTCACAGCCAGCTTCACGTCGATCCTGTCGCCAGGCACTATCTCGGTATGGATGACGGCAGGTGTATTGTCCCTGGTGTTCTGCCGCGCTCCAGCCGGGTCGGAGAGTATGGAGGCACGCAACACATTTTCCGGCAGTAGATAGGCCCGGCGTACGCCTTCATTCACCATATCCGCCACGGATAGTTCTCCCTCGAACTGTACATTCATACCGATCTTGAGAAACACGGTGACGATACCCGTGTCCTGGCAGATGGGCCGCTTGCCTTCGGCGCAGAGCCGCGAGTTAATCAGGATTTGTGCCATGGCATCCCTGGCCGCCGGCGACTCTTCCTTCTCATAGGCCTCGTTTATCGCCTTAATAAAATCCAGAGGATGGTAATAGGAAATGTACTGCAGAGCATCGGCAACGCTTTGGATAAGATGCTCGTTGCGAATAAGCGTCATGGGTAGTCCCTGTAACAGAATCAGAATATCATTCTATCACTTTGTGGAGCCTGGTAAGCGAGACTAGATGAGCAATGGAAGAAGATTGAACGGGATGTTTGAACGCAGAACCGAGCCAGGGCCTTATCAATTAGCTGAGTATTCGGCGCTTGAGGTTTCATCTTTGACATCTTGCTGTTCAATCACATCGTGGCGGCTCACAAATACCGAACCCAGCTTGATGCCAGTACCCGCCCACACCGCAGCAATGCCCGCACCGATAGCGGCCATCGCCGCCATGCCCAGTCCGAGCCCGTCTGTGAATAAAGCGAACGCCGAGGACCACACAGCATCACCACCGCGGTAGATTGCAACATCGACCACCGGCTTGGCCTTGAAGCGGCTCTCCCGGGGCACGGCGGTGAACAGCATCTCCCTTGCAGGCCTGGTAATACCGTAATTACCTGCCTGCCGGGCTACTTGTAGCGCTAGCAACACAGTCAGTATTGGTGCGAATGCCAGAATCAACAACGCACCGCACATAAACACCGGCACCAGGGCCAACGTGGCTGGCATACCCAGCTTCGTCGTGAGACGGCTGGTAGCAAAGAAGCCAAGCAAGAATGTTAGGATATTTACCACCAGCGCTAGTATGGCGAGAATCTGAGTTCTCTGATCCCGGTCGAAGTCACGCAGTAGGTTGGTCTGCTCGAAATAGGCGAATGAACCGATTGCTGTATAAAGCAGAATAAATGCTGCAATACCCATTAAAAACGGGCTGGTGAAAAAGTCTCTGAATCCCGCAAGGGGATTGCCACCTATCTTCATCTGAGACAGATCCACATTTACCTGTTCGTTATGCAGCTCGGTGCGCTTCAAATATTGCAGGTAGAACACAATCGGCGGTGGAATCAGCATCATCAAGGAGGCTGACAACATGAGCGATTCCGATCCAATCAACTGCGCTGCTATGGTGGCGACGATGGGTCCGACAATTGCGCCGGCACTGGCACCCATGTAAATAAATCCAAACAGGCGTTTTGACTGTTCCTTGTTAAAAAGATCAGCCATCAGACTAAAGAACACCGATACATGGAACAGGCTGAACAGGCTTACCCAGAGGTAAAATCCTTTGTCGAGCAAGATCGGATCATCAACCAATGTTCCACCGAAATGAAAACCGACAAAACTCAGTGCAAAGAATCCGTACACCGAAGGAACCAGGTGGCGAAAAGCAATCCTGGACACTGCCACTCCGTAGATGGCAACGAACGCGAGGCTGAGAAAGAACTGAATATTCCACAGCACGCTGATTTCGGTATTTGTCCAGTCGCTGGCCATGGCGTCACGTACGGGGCGCAGCATGTAGTAGGCAGCCATCAACACAAATACCAGGGCGAAAGAAATAAACACGGCTTTCTGCTCTTTTCGCTCGATAAGAGTTGCCGATTTGATGACATCGGCGATTGTATTGTTGGCTCTCATTAATTTGCTCGTTCAGAATGGCTTGGTTAGTAGCCTAATGGCTACCGTATTAATACTCTACTTTGCTGCGTTATTCTACTAATATGACGCGTTCAATAGCATAGAGACAGAGCTTGCGCCATGACCGAATCGATTGAATCAGCAGACCCTCATATTTATTACAATATTGACGGTCAGGTGTGCATCATCCAGATTCACCGACCAGAGAAGAAAAACGCACTATTGCCCGGCATGTATAGAGCGCTGTCTGAAGGATTGCGCCTGGCCAATCGAATGGAATCGGTGAATGTCATTCTTCTGCAGGGAGTCGATGATTGCTTCACCAGCGGCAATGACGTTAACAGTTTCGTGGCCGATGAATCCGCTACCGAGGAAAGACCCTCGGTGGCCTTCATGCATGCCTTGCTCGAATCCCGCAAACCACTGGTTGCGGCCATAAGCGGTCTGGCCGTAGGCATTGGAACAACCTGCCTGTTTCATTGTGATTTGGTCTATGCCTCAGAAAACTGCTTCCTGCAACTTCCCTTCACGCGGCTCGGCGTATGCCCCGAAGCGGGCTCGAGCTATCTGTTGCCCCGTCAGATTGGTTATCAACGTGCGGCCGAACTACTACTGCTGGGCGGCAGATTCAGTTCAAGCAAGGCGAAGGAGTACGGAATCGTTACGGGCGTGCTTCCCCAGGATGAATACCTCAGCCATGCCCTGCAAGTAAGCCATGAACTGGCAGCTCTGCCTCCTCAGGCTGTACAGGAAAGCAAGCAACTGATGAAGCAGGGCCTTGATAGTGTGTTACCTGGCACGATTGAGCAGGAATTGAAAGTATTTTCCAAACTGCTGCAGACTCCGGATGCCCAAGCGATAGTCAAGGCATTCCTGGACAAGAAGAAAAAGGCCAGCTAAACCTACTTCAATTCATTCAACAGCAAATCTTTAGCCAGATTGATTTTCTTGGCAAGATAATCCGAACCACCACGGTCCGGATGAAATCCCTTCATCAATTGCCGATGTGCCTTGACCACCGCCTGTTTATTCACGGGTTCCGTTAGCCCCAGTATTTCAATCGCCAGCACTCTGGTCATGACAGCCTCATCGGCTACGAGTTGCTGGCCTTCCGATTCATCGATCCTATCTCGCCAATCAGGATGATGACGATCGATATAGGCTTGAAGT
>DMJN01000080.1 GCA_003451715.1 Gammaproteobacteria bacterium
CAGCAGGCTGGCTGGGAATCTCAAATACTTATCCCAACTTTGCATAATGGCCCTGCAGAAACTATAAAAGAGCTAACAGCTATCGTTGCATCACATGGCCGTTACGATCTGAAGCTTATCGGGAGTTCGCTGGGAGGGTTTTATGCAACCTTCCTTGCTGAAGAATACGGACTACCAGCGGTAATGATTAATCCTGCAGTCAGGCCGTACGATTTCTGGGAGACTCATCTCGGAGAGCATAAGAATTACTATTCCAATCAGATGCATACTGTGACCGAAACCCACATCGAAGAGCTGGAGGAATTGGACAAACCTCAACTGCTGAATCCCGACAATTTCTGGGTTTTGTTACAGACCGGGGATGAAACGCTGGATTATCGTAAGGCGGTAGAAAAATATGGTGAAACCCACTGTCTTATTCGCGAAAATGGCAACCACAGCTATGAGAACTATGATGCCGAATTGCCTGCTATCTTTGAGTTTTTGCTATCAAGAATTGGCCGATCTGTGCGATAAAATATTATTCACCTGCAGTAAAGTTTTTACCTTCTGATTCATGCACAACCGATGACAGACACCTATAACGCCGACGCGATTGAAGTACTGACTGGATTGGATCCAGTCAGACGACGGCCGGGCATGTACACCGATACAACACGGCCCAATCATCTTATACAGGAGGTGATTGACAACAGTGTTGACGAAGCGCTGGCGGGATTTTCACATAGCATAGTTCTCACTCTCAATAAAGATGGCTCTGTCGAAGTTAGTGATGACGGCAGAGGCATGCCCGTGGATAAACACCGGGGTGAAAAAGTCAGCGGTGTAGAGCTAATCCTCACTCGATTACATGCCGGTGGAAAATTTTCCAATAAGAATTATCAGTACTCAGGAGGATTACACGGAGTTGGAGTTTCCGTAGTGAATGCCCTGTCGAAATATCTGGAAGTCACGGTGAAGCGAGACAGCAAAGTCTACTTCATGAAATTCAAAGAGGGAGAGAAAGCCTCTGAATTGAAAGTCACCGGCAAGGTCGGCAGGCGCAATACCGGAACCATGGTCAAGTTTTTACCGAATGAGAAATATTTTGATTCGGTCAAGATTTCTATTCCCAAGCTGAAGCATGTACTCCGAGCCAAGGCCGTGCTCTGCTCGGGACTACGTGTTGTTTTCATTGATAATACTGTCTCCAAGGCAAATGCCCAGAGTGAAGAGTGGTGTTTCGAGGATGGCCTGACTGATTACTTGACACAGGCCACGGCAAGTTTTGAAACCCTGCCCGAGGAACCCTTCATTGGCTCGATCCAGGGCAATGACGAAGCGGTGGACTGGGCAATACAGTGGTTACCGGAAGGTGGAGAGATTACGGCAGAAAGTTATGTCAACCTGATCCCCACGCCCTTGGGCGGAACCCATGTCAGCGGTCTGCGCACCGCCCTGACGGATGCCCTGCGGGAATTCTGTGAATTCAGGAGCCTGCTACCACGCGGACTCAAGTTGTCCCCGGACGATGTCTGGGAAAATTGCTGCTATGTGCTGTCTTCCAAATTACTCGACCCGCAATTCTCAGGGCAGACCAAGGAGCGGCTGTCGTCGAGGCAATGCGCTGTGTTCGTGGGCGGCGTCGTAAAAGACGAATTCAGCCTGTGGCTGAATCAGCACACTGCAGAAGCTGAAGCGATAGCTGAACTCTGTATCAACAATGCCCAGAGTCGCCTTAAGGCGAGCAAGAAGGTGGCTCGTAAGAAAGTCACATCGGGACCTGCATTGCCGGGAAAACTGGCCGACTGTTCGACTGAAGACGTGATGGCGGGGGAGCTGTTTCTGGTAGAAGGGGATTCGGCAGGTGGCTCGGCGAAACAGGCCAGAGACAGGGAATTCCAGGCGATCATGCCACTGCGTGGCAAGATTCTTAATACCTGGGAAGTGGATTCCAGCGAAATTCTTGCTTCCCAGGCGGTACACGATATCGCGGTTGCCCTGGGCGTGGATCCGGGCTCCAGCAATATCGCTGGGCTACGTTATGGGAAGACCTGCATTCTGGCAGATGCGGATTCCGATGGATTACATATCGCTACCTTGCTGTGTGCCTTGTTTGTGAAACATTTCCGACCAGTAGTGGAAGCCGGTCATGTGTTTGTCGCCATGCCTCCGCTATTTCGCATCGATGTCGGCAAGGAAGTGTTTTATGCCCTGGACGAAGATGAGAAGAAAGGCATTCTGGACTCGATCGCCGCCGAGAAAAAAACCGGCAAGATCAACGTGCAGCGGTTCAAGGGTCTCGGCGAAATGAACCCCCTTCAGCTGAGAGAGACAACCATGGCGCAGGATACCAGACGCCTGGTGCAGCTCACCCTGGAAGAGAACGCTGCGGCAAAGAAGAAAACCGGCACTTTCGAGATGATGGATATGTTACTGGCCAAGAATCGTGCCCCGGATCGCAAGCAGTGGCTGGAGAGCACTGGAAACCTGGCGGATTACGCCGAATAGAAAAGCTTAACAAATGAGACAGGCATGAACGAAGACATCACGGTAAACGAAGACGGCGTCGAACAGATAGCCCTCAAGAATTACACGCAACAGGCGTATTTGAATTACTCGATGTACGTAATCAATGATAGGGCCCTGCCTAATCTGGGCGACGGGCTGAAGCCTGTGCAGCGACGCATTGTCTACGCTATGTCGGAACTGAGCCTGAAGGCCAGCGCCAAATTCAAGAAGTCGGCGCGTACCATCGGTGATGTCATCGGCAAGTTTCACCCCCACGGCGATTCTGCCTGCTACGAGGCCATGGTGCTCATGGCACAGCCTTTTAGCTACCGTTATCCCCTGGTCGATGGCCAGGGCAACTGGGGCTCCCAGGACGATCCCAAGTCTTTCGCGGCGATGCGCTATACCGAATCACGCCTGAGAGACTATGCCGATGTGTTGCTGGGAGAGCTTGGCCAGGGCACGGTGGACTGGAGGCCCAATTTCGACGGCACCATGGATGAACCGGAAATCCTGCCGGCGCGCCTGCCAAATGTGCTGCTAAATGGCGGTAGTGGCATTGCCGTCGGCATGGCTACAGACATACCTCCCCACAATTTAAACGAAGTAGCCAAGGCCTGCATTCATCTGTTGGATAAACCCAAGGCGACACTCGGTGATATCTGCAAAATTATCAAGGGCCCGGATTTTCCCACCGAGGCTGAGCTGATCACGCCAAAGAATGAAATTCTCGACCTCTATAAGACGGGTCGCGGCTCATTGAAAGCCAGAGCTACCTACATCGTTGAAAATGGCGAAATCGTGATTAACGCGCTGCCCTATCAGGTATCCGGTGCCAAGGTACTGGAACAGATCGCTACCCAGATGCAGAAGAAGAAGCTGCCCATGGTAGTGGATCTTCGAGATGAATCGGACCATGAAAATCCGACCCGCATCGTGGTCGTTCCGCGCTCCAATCGCATCGACCAGGAAGCGGTGATGTCACACCTGTTTTCCACCACCGATCTGGAGAAGAACTACCGCGTCAATTTCAACATGATAGGAATTAACAAGCGGCCACAGGTTAAGAATATCGTGGCGCTGTTAAAGGAATGGCTGCAGTTCCGTACCACCACGGTCAAGCGACGGCTGCAGTTCCGGCTCGATAAGATCCTGGATCGCCTGCATATCCTCGATGGCCTGTTGATCGCCTATTTGAATATTGACGAAGTCATCAAGATCATTCGCAAGGAAGACAAACCGAAGCCCGCGCTGGTGAAGAAATTCAAGATCTCTGAACGCCAGGCGGACGCCATTCTTGATCTCAGATTACGCCAGTTGGCCAAGCTGGAAGAGATCAAGATCAAGGCAGAACAGAAAGAATTAAACCAAGAACGCAAGTCTATCGAGCAACTATTGAAATCGAAGGCGAGGCTCAAGACATTTATCAAGAGTGAAATAAAGGCCGATGCCGAAAGATTTGGAGACGACAGAAGGACACCACTGGTTCAGAGAGAGGAAGCCAAAGCCTTCAGCGAGACCGAGCTATTGACTACCGAGCCGGTGACCATCGTCTTGTCGGATAAGGGATGGATGCGTGCTGCCAAAGGGCATGATGTCGATCCGGGTTCACTGCAATACAAATCAGGCGATGGGTTTAAGATAGCGGCTCGTGGTAAGAGTAGCCAGCTTGCCATCTTCCTGGATTCGACAGGGCGCGCCTATTCTCTGGTGGCCCACAGCCTGCCTTCGGCGAGAGGCCAGGGTGAACCGGTATCGGGCCGTGTCAATCCGCCCTCCGGTGCGACGTTCGAGGGAGTCGTCATTGGTGAAGATGACAAGGACGTATTACTGGCAAGTGATGCAGGTTATGGATTTGTCGGTAAAGTCGGTGACCTGATCAGTAAGAATAAATCCGGAAAAGCTATCCTGCGCTGCCCCAAGGGGTCGAAAGTGTTAACTGCCGCGATGGTCAACGACTATGGGAATGATCTGATTGTAGCGATCAGCAATGAAGGCCGTATGTTGGTGTTTCCAATAAGCGAATTGCCACGACTGGCCAAAGGCAAGGGCAACAAGATTATCGGTATCCCCAGTGCCCGGGTTGCCGATAGAGTTGAATTTGTCGCAGCAATGACAGTGCTTTCATCCGCTGACACGCTCATCGTGCATGCCGGTCGGCGGCATCACAACTTAAGGCCTGCAGACCTGGAGCACTATCGAGGGGAACGGGGTCGACGCGGCAATAAATTGCCACAAGGATTCAGAAACGTCAGCAGAGTCGAAGTGCTGGAAAAAGAATGAGATGCTTGACCCCATTAGCACTCAGTCTGTGTACAGGGTAGCCAGTTGAATGGCCTGTCTTTCAAGAAGTAGCGCAAAATCGGACATCGGCGCATGCCCGAGATAGGTCACCAGGCACTCGTCATCTCCGACAATAGAAAATTCCTCGGCGTCAATCCTGGTCCCAGCGCCAGCATGCTCGAAGGCAGGCGCACTGATCAGCACCGCATTATCCG
>DMJN01000166.1 GCA_003451715.1 Gammaproteobacteria bacterium
TGGTAAAACTCCTGAGCCTCTGAAATGGCGGGCAGCTCGAATGATCTGGATCGAAGTTGCATCAGTCTACAGCGGAAAACGCTGCTCCCATGCTATCCACCCTGAATGAATAGGGTGTAAACCTACCGAGGCCCCGACAGGAAAAACCAAGCATAGCCGCCCGCAATCCGTGAATATTCGATTAAGGAAGTGCGTATGCCGCCAGCGCTCCCGGATAGTCGGTTCTGGAACTGCCTACCTGTACCACGATGTACTGCTTACCTCGATGCATATAGGTCATCATGCCATACTGACCGGGTGCGGGCAGTTCGACACTTCCCAGTACTTCTCCTGTCATCTTGTCTCGCGCGTTGAGCGTCAGCGGAGCATCGGGTTCCATCTGCGCCATGCCTTCGCTGAGGGCGCGCGTCTGTACCAGGATATCGCCCATTACCATCTGAATCGAGAAGCCCGTACCGCCGGTGTTGGGGACATCAATTCCCTGTAGTAGTGGATGGTTTTTAATTTCATCCGGTGTCTCACCAACTGGTAATGACCAGACTTTCTCCCCGCTATTCATCTGATAGGCAGTGAGCTGGTTGTTCATCCGTTTATACACAGAAAGACCATCGATAGAAGGTAATCCTCCACCACCGCCAGGTAACCAGGCAGCGACCGTTACACCGGTCGTAGGAGTGCTGTTAGGTGTCGCACCACCCTCTCCCGGTTCTGGATAGTTTGGATTATCCCGGTCTACTCCATTGGTCGGCCTCATAAAACCCGGAGCAGAACAGGTGCGGTGATGGGAGTTGTACATCATGCCAGTACTTGGATCCGCCACCGGTGGATGGGAAATAACATTGCCTCCGCCCTGACAACCCACATTGTTTACGTATTCTCCTTCGTAGGTATTCGGTAGCGCTGGAACGTAGAGCCCTCCGATACGAAAACCGTTGAGTATGGTCATGGCCTGTTCTTTCAGTTCTGGCGTGTAGTCAATGACGAACTCTTCGGTAATTCCATCATTTACGATGCGATCCACCGGCTCTGGCCAGCTTGGGTAGGGTTGGGTGGCAGCCGTATAGTTTCCCGGCACTTCAGTCTGGATTACTGGCCTGTCTTCAATCGGCCAGATTGGCTCACCGGTTTCCCGATTGAAAGCGAAGACCAGGCCTTGTTTGGTGTTCTGAACGACTGCGGGTATCACCTGCCCATCGACAGTCAGGTCCATCAGCATGGGTGGCGTAGGTAAATCGTAATTCCATTGGTCGCTGCGATGAATCTGAAAGTGCCAGCGTCGTTCACCGGTTTGCACGTCCAACGCCAGCAGGCTACCTCCGAACAGATTGTCCCCCGGGCGATGTCCGGCATAGGACTGCACCGTAGAGGCATTAGTAACCATGTACACGAGTCCAAGCTCCGGGTCAGCGGACGCAGGTGCCCAGGTGGAGATATCACCGGAGAAACGCCAGGCATCATTTTGCCATGTTTCGTGACCGACCTCTCCCGGGCGCGGTATTGAATGAAACTTCCAGAGAAATTCACCGCTTGCCGCATCGAATCCCATGATGTCACCCGGTACATTTTCGATGCGCGTCTGGCCATAGCTGGGCTGATGCCCTACCAGCACGACTACCACTCCATTCACTACGATGGGAGGCGCCGATGCGGTAACCATGCCCAACTCCCTGGGTATGCCATAATCTGGATCGTACTCTCCACCGGCTACCACGTAGTCCTGCCAGGGACCCCAATCGCCGACTAATCGGGGAATGAGATCGATGACGCCAGTTTCGGGATAGCCACCCACCGGGAACGAAGTACCCCAATTCTGCAGTGGCTGACCGGTTTTGGCATCCAGTGCCCACAGAAAAAAGCCGGGTGTCGTAATGTAGATCACCCCCCGGCCATCGACCTCGGCGTAGGCAACGCCTTTGCCATAGGCCTGTCGCGGCGAGCGTTGATGCCTGATTGTTTGGGGCTCTCGAAAAGTCCACAGCGTTTCACCGGTGGCTGGATCCATGGCGATAACCTGGCGCCGCGGAGTCGCCACCGTATAGAGTATGCCGTCGACATAGATAGGAGTAGAACGCGAGAAATAGTCCGGGTTGGGGCCGAAGTTATCGGTACGCCAGATCCAGGCCGGTTCCAGTTCCCCGAAATTTGTGCGATTGATCTGATCCAGTGGCGAATAACGGGTATGGCCTATGTTGCCACCCAGGTAGCGCCATTCACCATTCTCCGTTCCGAGCATGGGTTGGGCGAATGAAGCCGGGGCAGCGACTGTCAGAATCGCTGCAGTGCATATTGCTGTAATGATTTGTAGTGGCAATGTTGGGAATCGTATTGTCATTTTCATCCTTCCCCTAGTCAGATTGTTCAAAAGTTGTTTTTTGATTTTTGGCAGATCGAGCCATTAGCTTACTCATGACGCCCTATTCTAATCAAACTGTATGGGCTCCCAAGTTTAATCTACTTCCCAGTCCACGGTTCCTTTTAATTCTGGGTCAATCTCGGTCTCCAGTAACTCCTGCAGTTGATCCAGATGTAATTGCCCTGAGTCTGTAAAGATAAATGTGATTCTTCGTTTGGCTGGCTCTTTTTTTCGCTCAATACACGACAGCCATGTTGTTCGAGTACTTGTCGGTACGCTTTAGCCGCAAGACCAACTATTTCAGAAGTCAGCATCATCACATCGATGCGATAGATAATCTTTGCATCGAGGATATAGATAAGTACGAAACCGAAGGCCGTTGATAATACGGCGACATGAGGTAAATCCAGACCACAGGACAAGCCAATTAGAGTGACGAAGATAACGTCCCCGGTGAGGGTCGCTGAGCGCAGTACCGTGCGAAACCGAATCAGCCCGCCAATACCGAACAGTACAAATCCCACTACCATCCCATACTTGACGACCATTATGCCGATGATGGCACCAATCATGGCATAGGTAATATAGACCTTTGGAGCTTCGATCTCCTCCGGGGTATCTGCCATTTGGCCACGTTTCGGATGATAGGCAATGATTGATCCAAGCACCGTCGCAAGTACCAGTGTCAATAAAGCGTTGAACAGAAATCCGATATCGGTGAATCCCCTCCAGCCTTCACCCAGTGAGCCTGACTCAACCAGCAAGAAGTCTGCAGGGGTTTGCGCCACAAGGCTGGGTGCTATTAGCAACAGACCGCAGGCAATGGAGAGCCTACTCAAGTTTCCGACATAGTCGGAAAGGCGAGTTTGCCACCGAGGCCATGAGTCGAATTTTGATGAGTTTTGCTTCACGATCTATGCATACTCGTTTGGCTGAGTGCCCAGATTAACGCAGCCGATCGGCGATACCCTCCAGAGTTTCAGCCAGTGCAAGATATCGGGTCCTGCTGGTACCGCTACGACTCACGGCTTCGTCTTCCATGGTCGCAGCCAGGTCATCCATCCTGGAAGCCAGCGCGCTGTCCTCAGAACCACGTGTTATTAAATTGTCAGCCGTCTCGAGAGCACTACTTAATGCATCAGCCTGGCCAGCAGCAATTATATCGCTGCGTAACAACTGATCCAAATAAGCCCGTGCAACAACCGGGACCGTCGGCCAATTCACTTTTTGCTGGGTCTGCGCATTGACGATCAGGTCTGCCTCTTTCAGGGAAGCTGCCGCGATTTCATTCTCGGTAAGATAATCGCTGGCTTCCAGGGCAAACACATCGAGACCTCGGGCGATTTCTGTGCCGAAAATATAGCCACCGTACCAGTAAGTAGACCAGTAGCCTGCCATCACCATTTCCTCGTCAGCCATAGGACCTCTATCGAAATAGGCAATCTCCACCGGATTGCTGGAATCGGTAAAGTCAACCACCGAGATGCCGCCCTGGTACCAGGCTTGCACGAAGATATCCCGACCCGGCACAGGAATCAGAGAACCATTGTGGGCTACACAATTTTCATTCTCAGATTGTGGCGCTGACATCTTGTAGTGGCTGCGAAACTGCAGCTTGCCATCGACAATGTCATAGAAGGCATCGGCACCCCAGTCCAGCGGATCCTGGGCGCGGCAGCGCGGGCGACCGCCTCCGCCCCACTCGTCAGTAAAGATGACTTTGGTGCCTTCGTTATTAAAGGTAGCGGAATGCCAAAAGGCAAATCCGGGATCGATCACCTGATCCAGACGCTGCGGATCGGCAGGGTCGGAAATGTCTAAAAGTATCCCATTACCGGAACAGGCTCCTGCCGCCAGGCCGATTTCGGGAAACGTGGTGATGTCGTGGCACTGACTAGTGCGACTGGTGCGCTGGGTGTCCTCCCCGTGATCACCGCCTTCCCAGAGACCCGCCAGGATACCGGATTCCGGATCCGAAAAAATAAACGGGCGGCTTACGATCTGCGCGTCCTCTGGTCGATCCATGGGAATCTCAATGACCTCGATTCTAAACAGGGCAGAATCTGGATCCTCGAAGGGGGAATCATCGGAACAGCCACTCAACTCTTCTTCGTCCCGAACACCACTGGTACCGGAGACATACACGTAAACATTGCCCGTCTCATCGGGGTTCGACACGATCGTGTGAGTATGTGATCCACGGCAGGTCTGCACGGCACCGACCTGCACCGGCATGTTGAAATCGCTGACGTCGAAAATACGAATACCCTGGATGCGCTGCTGACTAGTGGGTTCCGGAACTCCCTGCAGACCACAGTCGAGTCTCCCGCGAGTTTCCTGAACGGACATGATTAACAGATTGCCCACCAGTGACACGTCCCCCTGACCCCCCGGGCAGACGACAGAACTTAAGAGCTGTGGCGCACTGGGATTGCTGATGTCATAGGTATTGAAGCCATGGTAGTTACCGGCTACCAGGTAGTTCCCGCTAAACAACAAATCAGTATTGGAAAAACTCAGTAAGGATGGACGCGGATCTGCATTCTCATCCTCTTCCTCTTCTTCAGCCGGTGTCTCGGCCAGATTACTATTCGGCTGGTCGGCAGCGACCTGCTGCTGGTCATCGACTGCGTCAGTATCCGGTGCCAGGGTCTCCTCTTCTTCTCTACGGTTCACAGGTATCCCGGAAGGATTTTCTGGATCGAAGAAACCGGCCGGCTTGGGCAGCGAAGCGACGAGCTGCAAGTTGAGTGCGGCTTCCCCGGCATCACGGAATCCAGCAGATAGATTGACCCGGGGATCGGGAGAAAAACCAGCCAGCATGGCGTCCATGCGCTCAATTTCACTGCTCTGGTCCGAGGTTATGTCTGAGGTGAAGGCGTACAGGACCGGGTCTTGCGCTGCGCCGCGCTGATCCAGCAGATTGTCCACCATCTCGATGGCACCGAGATGGTGGTCGATCATATAACCGAGAAACAGCGAATCGAATTCGGCAGCTTGTGCCTGCTCCAGCTCGGCCATCTGCTCATCCGAGAGCATACCGGGCATGAGTTCAAAGTCTGTCGCATGATGGGCATCCACGCCGGGAACCGCCTGATCATGCTCACTCAGCCAGCCCTGCATCATGGCAATTTCATCGTCCTGGGACAGGGAGATTCTTTGTGCCAACAAAACCATGGCCTCACGAGTAGAGCGCGATTCCACCAGCTCTGCCATCTCCATAGCCTGGGCATGATGGGAAATCATGCCTTGCAGAAACTGAATATCGCCCGCTGCATACTGGATAGCCGCCAGGTCGGATGCTTGCTCGGCGGAAATTATCCGACCGGGCTGCCCTGGTGCACCCGGCTGAATGATTGGTACCTGCGCCAGGCTCTGGCCAATAGCGAACAACGCGACGCTTGCAGCGAGCGCGATGCGTATCTGCTTGTTAATTAAGAGGTATTCAAGACGGCGCATAGCTCTACTCCTGTAAGCACTGATATCACTGTGACGCGAAAACGGCATTGTAACGCTTTTAAAAAAAAATGGGTGTACAGCCGTCGTGCTGGGACTGGAGCAGCCACAGACCGCAACGGGAGCAAGGAAACCAAATCAGTATTTGGGAGGATTCCCCAGGCTGGAACTCATGTAGTTCCAGGTTCTAAACAGATTCACTGGAGTGATCTTGCTGTAAGCAAGAGTGGCCATACACTTGTTTAGAGGGTTCCTAATTCCTCGGGGGGATCTTCGGTCAGTACGAAGCTCTTATCCTGCACATCTGCCTCAGTACTTGCATCCCCCTCGAATTCACCGTCGGTATAGCTCAAGCGATTATTAGCCTCCTGAAACTGCAGCATTTCAAAACACAACTCACTGTATTGTTGCTGGCTCAGCAATTCCGGCTGTTCTTTCAGGTTAAGCGTGAACTGCTTGTCGTTCGATGATGACAGGTAGTGAATATTCTTCTTCAGGTCTTGTAACAAACCCGCTCGCTTCGCCGTTTCATACAGCGGAGTCCCCCGCAGGGGGACAAAGGGAAAGAAGAAGAAAAATTCGGGAGAAATCTGCTGATTCAAACTGAGGGTTTTGCGCATGCTGGCAGCAGTTTCCCCCGGCATGCCGACAATATTAAAGGTCAGACGGTTTATACCCGCCTTCTTGCAGTTGGCCGCAGCATCGATGACTTGCTGGTTTTTCATTTTGCGTCCCAGCACCTTGGAACGAAAATCCTCATCGCCACTTTCGATACCAAACCAAATAGTATGACAGCCCGCATCGGCTGCAGTGGTGCAGAATTCTTCATTCATTACTTCGACACGGGAGTTAATAGAAAATGGCAGGCCTACCTTTTCCTTGTAGAGCGAGAAGAATGCCCGCACGAATTTCAGATTAGACAAAAACAGCTCATCCCAGAATTCGAAGTAACCAACACTATATTTATCTTTCAGGCGAATGAGTTCATCCACCATAGCCTGGGGTTCGTATTTTCTCAGGTAGGTCTTCTTCGACTTCCAGCTCTCCAGCAGGGGTGTATTGCAACAATAGGTACATTTGTAAGGGCAACCACGGCCCGTCATGACCGGTAGAACGAAGACACCCTTGGGTCCGAAAATTGATGAATTAATCCGCTCAAAACCATCGTCTTTTTTGAAAATATCGTAATCGGGAAAAGGCAATGCCTGAATATCCCCAATCTGATGCGGTTCGGTGACATAGATCGAACCATCGGCCAGCTTTTCCCAGATGCCATCGGCAGGTCCTTCCTTGCTCCCGCGTAAATGGTCGATCACATTGGTCACTGCATACTCACCATCACCTACACAGATGTAATCGATGCTGCTGTTGCCGATTGTCTCATCGGGTGACAGTGTCGGTTGGTAACCGCCGATGAGGATTGGTAAGTCAGGCAGCAGTTCTTTCAGTGCCGCAAAATACGCTTCCATCGGTGGCCAATGGGGGCTCATGATGGAAAAAGCAATCAGATCGGCATCATGTTTTGCGATGCGCCGGGCAAAATTCTCTGGTGTGTATTCCTCTGGATCGCTGAGAATCAGAACAGGGTCGAGCAGCAATTCAATCTCGGGGTAGTGCTTCTTCAAATAAGCCGACATGCTGGCGATGGGCATTGAAATTTCACAGCCATCGGGGGAGTAAAAACTGAAAACCAGTCGAAACTTGTCCCGCTTAGCCCGCCCGAACCACTTCGATTTCGACTGTGGGTAAGGCGGCCGGTCTGAACTGATGGCGATTACTTCTGCCTTGGAATTCATCAATAATACCTTCTCGAACTAACAGCAGCCTCACTGAGCGTAAAGCTCGGCTGAATGGCTCAAGATCTTTGCTTCTCTCAGTAGTGTTATCTTCTCTTCGCTAGCACACTAGAGGATGATTTATTTTCAGGCCTGAAAACGGGATTTCAAGCCTACTGGGCTTTGACCGTGCCAAGTTTACCAGCCACAACTTGAATCTAATAGCAGCTGGGGCTAATTCCAGATTGTATTGATAACAAATGGGGTAGATGCCTGACGGGGGAATATTTCTGGGCATTAACGGGCTTTTTTCTGAGGGTGCGACAATTTAGCCCAGCTGACTTGTCAATCTGTTCAAAATCGAGAGAGAATCAGCGCCTGGAAAACCAGGCTCAGGATGACAAATGCCTTTCAGTCACAGCTCACAACTCTCTGTAATAGTAGGTTATCTGGAAGCGACACGACCGAAATCTGTGCTGGATATTGGTGTGGGTATGGGGCAGTACGGATTTCTTGCCCGTACCAACCTGGAACACTTCAATCTCTACGAAGTTGAAGCAGACACGGCGCGACGCCGTGGCCAATCAGAATGGAATGTCATCATCGACGGAATCGAAGCTTATCCGGGTTATTTCACTCCGGTACACGAGTATTCTTATAACGAGATCTTCGAGGGAGATGCATTGTAGGTATTACCCAATTTGCCTAACAACTATGAGGTGGTCCTGGCCATCGATATACTGGAGCACTTCGAGAAGCAAGACGGCATCAAATTCCTCGAGCTGATAAAACGCCGATGCAGTAAGCATGCCCTGGTATCAACCCCTAAAAACTTCATTGAGCAACATGTTGAAGCCAATCCATTCGAAGATCACCGCTCCCACTGGGTGCAGCAAGACCTTGAAAACGCGGGCTTTGTTGAGATTCTCCCCAACCAGGAAAGCTGGATAGCTGTTTATTCTGCTTAAACGTGTAGCGCAACATTCTGCTGTAGCTGTTTGAGCATCGATCCTCAAACAATCCTCAAGCATGGAACAGCGAATAGCTTACATAGGACTTCCGATTTCCTGGCCACACACTAGCTGCTGAATGAAAGCAGGCGGTGAGGGATACGATAATCAACCCAACGCTCGATTTTTCCGTATTCCTCCCAAATTCATGATACTCACCAATTCAGCGGCCTGGCAGGCAATTCAGAAGCCCTAAAAGTTACTTTTGGTAGCGTTTCAGGGGTTTTTCTGAAATCATTTAGTAATGCCTGTTTTATAGCTTGACTGAGATCAATACTGGTGTTCTCATCCAAGGTGGAATAGCCTGCTGGGGGGACTCCCGGACCTTTTGGCGCCTCGGATATCTCACCACGAGAGAGGCTTCATGCCCAGGTATAACTCCACACAAGCTCATTTCCGCTGCATTCCTAATCTTGCAGCATCGATGCTAAGAAAAAGTTAGAAGGAAGAACACCATCAAGAGAGAGGAGATTTTTATGTACGTTAACCGAAAAACCGGGCTTCCCGGCTTTCAAAAGAAACTGCTCTGCACGGCGATTTCACTATCGCTGCTCCCCATTTCCGGGGCCGTGCTGGCACAGGATGATGATGATGTTGTCGAAGAGGTTATTGTAACCGGCTCGTTCATCAGGCGTACCGAAGGCTTTCGGTCCGCATCGCCCCTTACGCAGCTGACCCTAGAGGATATCGCTGCTGAGGGTACTCCTAACATAGGTGATGTCATTCACAACCTGAGTTTCAACCAGGGCTCGTCAATTTCATCCAACATCACTCCGGGCTCCGGCGCGACTGAAACTTCGGTGAATATCCGTGGACTCGGCTCAGGCGCAACCCTGGACCTGGTGGACGGCAAACGCGTGATCGATGGCAACACCAACGTGATGCTGCCCCAGATCGCCATTCAGCGCCTCGATATCGTGGTGGATGGCGCCGCGGCACTTTACGGTTCCGCAGCGGTGGCCGGCGTGGTCAACTTCGTACCCATCAAGTCCTATGACGGACTCAAGATCGAGGCCTTCAATCAGCAGACTGAAGCAAGCGACAACTACTCTGAACAGATGTACAGCTTCATATGGGGCACAGATGTCGGCGGTATCGATTTGGTTGTAGCCGGCCAGTGGCGTGATAACGACAACCTGCTGTGGAAAGATCGGCCCCATCTGTACAATGCTGGTTTCAACTTCTCGTCTTCCGGTAACCCGGGCCAGTACAACGTACCAAACCGTGATGCTGCAGGTATACTCACCGGCACCACAAGCCGCGAAGGCGACCGAGGTTGTGGCGCGATGGCAGATTTCGAGAACCCAACTAAGGGAACCCATGCCAACCCCAACGGTAGTTTAGCGTCCAACGGCAATTGTTACATGGACTTCGGCCAATGGTGGGAACTGAACCCCGATGACCAACAGG
>DMJN01000210.1 GCA_003451715.1 Gammaproteobacteria bacterium
AGCTTTTGACGAAGACTCTGTGACTATTAGACGCAAAGTTGATACCGAAGATTTACGTCCCGGCGGAACTGTATCTGGGCCAACAATGATGGGTCTGGCGGATTGCGCCATTTACGTGACAATCCTCAGGGAGATTGGCTTAGTTGCACATGCAGTAACCACAAGCTTGAATTTTAATTTCCTGCGAAAACCTGTAGCTGACAAAGACATACTGGGTGTCTGTAGAATACTCAAACTTGGTAAAACATTGGCAGTTGGAGAAGTGACGATTTATTCTGAAGGCGATGATCGGCCCATCGCACATTCTGTTGGGACTTATTCGATTTCCCCAAAAAATAGATGCCTGGGTATTGGGCCAAAGCACACAGATAAAGAACAAGCAAGAGATAACAGTTTTCATGATATACCCGTCTTATAATCCGATAACGAATCCAGCGGTTTTCTTAAACTGTAACTGCCAATCTACTCTTTGCTATTCGCCAATATTGCGTTCAGAACCAGTCAATACTTCTAGTGAACTAGTCGCTTTATCGGGAAATCAATTGGTGAAAAGCAAGCTTGTCGGCATGCTAGTCGAGCATCACCATACTAGTGCAGTATGATCCAGTTAGAACCATGGTCAAATAGTTATCTGTTTGGAGATATGCTTTTTTTTGCTTATACAGGTGAGATTAGTAGCTAAATTTCCCCAGTTTCACCCGTGTCTTTATTCGAATTCGAACTGTTTCTATGGGCAGTAAATTATTGAAACCAGCGCATTATGTGTTAAAAAGCACAGTCCATTACATGACAAGCCTTTACCCCTGGGTAGTTTTCTCTCAAGGTGTCACACTCTCTCCAAGCAAAAGATCGGGATTTTGGGCTGGGTATACAGGCGCCGCGAGTCGATGTTGTCCAGAGTGATGAGCTCACTCAACAACGGCTCACCCTCAAGGTACTCCGACTCGACCTGATGCATCCCAACATTCACGGTAATAAGTGGTTCAAGCTGAAACACAATATTGCCTACATACTTCAGCAGGGGATAAGCCGGGTGCTCAGCTTCGGCGGCGCCTATTCCAATCACATTCGTGCACTGGCGGCGCTGGGTGAGCAACTGGGAATCGAAACCATCGGCGTGATTCGCGGCGAAAGGGTCGAACCACTCAATCCAGTGTTGGAGTTTGCCGAGCGCTGTGGCATGGGTTTGACCTTCGTCGATCGTGCCGCTTACCGTCGCAAAGCGGAGCTAGCCATGCTAGATAGTCTCAGACAGCGTTTTGGTGAGTTCTACCTGCTCCCCGAGGGCGGCTCGAACGCGCTAGGTGTACAGGGTTGTGAGGAACTCGCCCAGATCCTCGCCGCACCCCCCTTGAATCCGGATTTCGTGATGCTGCCCTGTGGTACTGGGGCTACTATAGCCGGCTTGATACGCGGGCTGACTAAGCTGGAGAACAGGCAGATCAGCGTGCTGGGTGTGTCGGTACTGAAAGCGCCGGGCTATCTTCATGGCGAGGTTGCTGGCTGGCTGCGAGGTATTGGGGGTACTCCCCAGTGGCAGGTGTTGGAAGACTTCCACTGCGGTGGCTTTGGCAGAACCAACCCTGAACTAAGCAGCTTTCTGAGCGCGTTCGAGACTTATGCCGATATCCCTCTCGAGCCGGTGTATTCCGGCAAGCTGTTTCATGCACTGTTTCAGTTAGTGGAGGCCGGGCGGTTTCCCTCTGGATCCGAAATCCTGGCCTTACACACCGGAGGACTGCCGGGAGAGGCTCGCCCAAGCTCTGATATGTGAATGTCATATCAATAATATATCTCGTATATACAATTAGATACACGAACAACATCAAGTAAAAAATTACTGTAATCATTATTGGTAAAAATTCCCACAAAATCGTAAAATAGCCCATCGACCGGAGCACACTTAAGCTTCCATGAACCGACAGCCATGAATTCAGCCGCTCGAATCCCAGCAGGCCTCAAGTCAGTATTGCTGCTTGCCGGTTTTCTGTTGGGGATGGTCATTGCAGCGGGCCAGGCTCTTGCCCAAGAGGAAGTACTGATTGCCTTTGCCGAGGAGCAGGCATTCGAGCTCAGCCCGCCTACTTTTGCCGAACGTGCGGTTCTCGTCTCCATCGATTCCAGTCTGTTGTTGCGGGCCGAGCCTAGCCTGGTGATTCAGATACAGATAGAGGAAAACGATTTCGCCACTCTTGAGGTGGAAGAAGTCAGCTCCTACCCGAACGGCGACCGCATGCTGAGAGCCCATGGCGCCAGCGCCACGACTAATTTCTCCCTGGTGCTCACCATTGGTCAGCAGAACCTGTTTGGCCATTTGATCGCCGACGATCTGAATCTGCAGGTCTACGCCGTTGGTGATGTCGGTACTTATACGGGTTGGATCTATCGCCCGGGCCAATTAGCTGGCGGGCCGGGGGGCTTGCAGAACGATTACATCATAATCGAGCAGGAAACCGGTGCTGCGGTGGAGAAACCAGCCGCGGTGATCAAGTCGACGCTGCCATTACAGCTTGCAGAAGATTCGAGTTCGGTCAGCAGTGATACGGCCAATGTCGGTACCGCTGGCATCGACGCCGACAATTTTCGCATCACTCAGACTTTTTCTCGAAATCCTGTCATTGCCGGCAACAACGTCGAAGTACGGGTGAGCCTTGAAAACATCAGTACTCAGCAACACCAACACCAACAGCTCTACCTTGAGTTCTATTTCGTATTGGAAAACAGCAGTCTGTTACAGGCACCGGCGCAGTGCAGGCAGCAGCTCAGCTTATCCCTGCAGCAGGTGTTGTATTGCGACATCGGTGATTTCGCAGCGGGAGAGATTAAGAATTTCAGCTTCGAGCTGGCGACGAGTGCAGCCTCCAAGCCTATGATCGTCAGCACACCCATCATAGGTAATCTGCGACTCGATTCGATAATTAATGTGGTGGAGGATGTGCGCGTCGACAGCGACAGTGACGGTATCAGCGATTTTAACGAAGCCCTGGCGGGTACGGATCCGGGTAACCCGCTATCGGTCGACCTCAGTGATACCGTTATCGATGTAATGGCGTTCTATACCGCGGGCGCACAGGCACTGTATCCCTATGGCGTGGAAACCAGAATTAATCAGTTGATCAGTGTTGCTAACCAGATCTATGCAGACAGTGATGTAAAGATTAGCCTGCGCCCGGTATTTCACGGCCTGCTCGATTACAACGATGTCGATGACATGGACACGGCACTGAATCACCTGATCAATAAAACTCATCCTGCCTTTGCAGATGTCGATACATTACGCGCGATCTACGGTGCCGATCTGGTCATGTTGTTCCGCCCGCTGGAGACTGCCGCGAGCCGTTGTGGTTTGGCTCCTGTAGGAGGATTTAATACCGCAGGTGACTTCTCTGCCGAAACTGAGAGAGACTACGCTTACTCACATATCGCCATCGATTGCCCAACCGATATCGCCGTAGTACATGAGTTAGGTCATAATATGGGTCTGACACATTCACATTTCGAAGACGGTTCCGGCGGTACCTTTAATTTTTCCACCGGCTATGGAGTCGATTCGCAATTCGTCACGGTAATGGCTTACCCCGCCGCATTCAATACGGACAATCGTGTCGCCCAGTTCTCTAATCCACGACTCGATTGCCTCGGATTCGTCTGCGGCATCGATGCCAATGCGGAGTTTGGTGCCGATGCGGCACTGTCCTTGAATTTGGTGCGCCTCCAGATTGCTGACTATACGGGTGTTACCGTGCCCGACCTGCCGACGACTGCGGTGGCAACTCTCAGCGGGGAATCTACGACAGCCACAATTGCAATTGCTGCTTCTCGTGATGACGGTCTGTCTTATAGTGAGTTAATCACCACCAGCGATGAGGTGGATATCGTAGCGAGCATTGAAGTTGATGATCGTCATGTCGGCAGCGATGGAAGTTTTCATGTACTGGTTTCGCTGCGCAATAGCGACTTGTATCAGGTTGATGAAACGGGCGCATTAGCCGTGTGGGACGGCTCAGTCGACAGTCTCTACGCTGCCTCAGGGACACGCCAATTGAGAAAGCAGGAGCGGCTTTCTATCGTGAACGGCTATCGCTTTGACGCAGCGCTGGTTGGTCAGGAACTGCTTATCTATATTGCCTATAAGCTGCCAGGAGTTGGGGACTTGGTTTACACGGCTAACCCGCTGGTGCTGCAGATCCGTTAGTTTCTCGCCCGCAAGACTCCCTAGACCTGGTAATACTCCCTATACCACGCGACGAAGTTGGCGATGCCCACTTCGACCGGCGTGGAGGGCTGGTAACCCACGTCCGCGATCAAGGCATCGACGTCGGCATAAGTCATGGGTACATCGCCGGCCTGCAGTGGCAGAAAATTCTTCTCGGCGGTCTTGCCCAGGCATAGTTCCAATACCTCGATAAAGTGCATCAACTCAACAGGATTATTGCTGCCGATGTTATATAAGCGATAAGGGGCAGAACTGCTGGCCGCATCGGGCTCCGCAGGATTCCAGGCTGGGTTCGGTTCGGCGACCTTATCAATCGTCCTTATGACGCCCTCGACGATATCATCGATGTAGGTGAAATCGCGTTGGTGATTGCCAAAATTGAACACATCGATGGGTTCTCCTGCGAGTATCGATCGGGTGAACTTGAATAGCGACATGTCGGGCCTGCCCCAGGGGCCGTAGACGGTAAAGAAGCGTAGTCCCGTGGTTGGCAGGGAGAACAGATGGCTGTAGCTGTGGGCCAGCAGTTCGTTGGCTTTCTTGCTGGCGGCATACAGGCTGATGGGATGATCCACGTTGTGGTGAACCGAGAAGGGCATCGAGGTATTGGCACCGTAGACGGAACTACTGGAGGCATAGACCAGATGTTCGACTTTATGGTAACGGCAGCCTTCCAGGATATTGACGAATCCCTCCAGGTTTGAGCTCACGTAGGCTTGCGGCTTATCCAATGAGTACCGCACACCGGCCTGGGCGGCGAGATTAACCACGCGTTGCGGTCGATGCTGTTCAAATGCGGCGGTAATCGCGTCTGCATCTTCCAGGCTGCACCTCAGGATTGCGAAATTGTCCAGCTCGGTTAACTGTTTCAGGCGGGCATTTTTCAGTTCTACATCGTAGTAATCATTGAGGTTATCGATGCCGACAACTTCGTCGCCGCGTGCGAGTAGCTTGGCAGACAAGGCGTGTCCGATGAATCCTGCCGCGCCGGTTACCAGGATCTTCATTGCTAGTGGAATTCCATTAGAGGCTGCCGTCTACTGACTGGCTGGAAAACACATGTTTTACGTCGAACACGGCGGAGTTTACCTTGCCAAGCTGTTTGATCGTGTCGATGCCCATCTCCCGGATCTGGTCGTGTGCCACGGCGATGATAATTGCATCGTAGGTCGATGGCTTTAGTGATTCGATCAGCAGTTCCGATTCCTGCCGGTCTACCCATGGATCATAAACGTCTACTTCAGTCTGGTATGACTGCAGCGTGTTGATAATATCCTTGACCCGGCTGTTCCTCGTGTCCGGGCAATTCTCCTTGAAGGCAAATCCCATAATCAGGATGCGGGCATCGATCACATGAATCCGCTTGGACAACATCAGGCGTACGACCCGTTCGGCTACATAGTCACCCATAGAATCATTGATACGGCGACCGGCAAGGATAACATCCGGGTGATGCCCAACCTGTTGCGCCTTGTAAGTCAGGTAATAGGGATCGACACCAATGCAGTGACCGCCTACCAGGCCGGGGGAGAAGGGCAGAAAATTCCATTTACTGCCGGCTGCCTTGAGTACGTCTTGAGTGTCTATCTCCAATTTCTCGAACAGGATAGACAGTTCATTTACCAGGGCGATGTTCAAATCGCGTTGGGTATTTTCTATAACCTTTGCCGCCTCGGCTACCTTGATGCTGCTGGCCAGATGAGTGCCTGCACTTATGATACTGCTGTACAGTTTGTCTATCAGGAGCGCCGAGTCTTCAGACGAGCCAGATGTCACTTTAACGATGTTGGTCAGGGAGTGGGTGTCGTCTCCTGGATTGACCCTCTCGGAGCTGTATCCGACATAGAATCCTGTATTAAGCGTTAATCCGGAGTTCTTTTCGAGTATGGGCACGCACTCTTCTTCCGTGGCACCTGGATAGACGGTGGATTCGAATATGACGATATCGTCGTGCTGCAGGTAACTGGCCACCAGTGCAGTAGCATTTCTCACCGCCTGCAGATCGGGTTGATTCTGCTCATCCACAGGTGTCGGTGCAGTGATAATGTAGATCTGGCACTCACTCAGCTGATCGGCTTCGCTGGTGTAGACGATGTTTGTCTGAGCCTCGAGCTCTGCCTTGGTCAATGCCAGATTGCTGTCCCTACCGGTGTTTATCTCGGCAATCCGCGCCTCATTGATATCGTACCCGACGGTGGCATAGCGGGACGCAAAAGCATGGGCCAGGGGTAATCCAACATAACCCAGCCCGAGCACGGCAACTTTTGTATCGGCGTTGAGAGTGATCACTCAGCTACTCCTGTTCAGGAATTATTCGATAAACCCAGCTAATTCTACTCGATAAGCCCTGCGATCTGCGACCATCGATTAAAATTCGTCGACAAGAGGGCCTGACAACCGGTCCATAGACAGGTCTGCGGTCATTGTAATCTCTGATTTCATCGAGGTGCCCGTGCTATACTATGTCGCGATTGAAATCGAAAACCCGAAATTCAACATCATTGCAACAATAGGTCGTGGGTTATAACGGCAAGGTGTAGTAATGGCAGACTTCAAACGTATCGGATTGGTAGGTCGACCGGATCATAGCGGTGTGGTGGACTCTCTTGCTCGTCTGCTGGCTTTTCTCGCTGAGCAGGATGTTTCGATTGTGCTCGATGATGTGACAGCAGGATTGATTAAGAATCCGGGCGTCGCCGAATGCAAGCGGGAAGAATTGTCGAAGCATTGCGATTTAGTCATCGTCGTTGGCGGCGATGGCAGCATGTTAAATGTCGCCAAGTATGTCGCCTCAGATCGGGTACCGGTAATTGGCATCAATCGGGGTAACCTGGGCTTTCTTACCGATGTGCTTCCCGATGAGATCGAAGCAAAGATCGCCGAGGTGCTGGCAGGGGATTACAGCATAGAGGAACGTTTTTTACTGGATGTCGT
>DMJN01000011.1 GCA_003451715.1 Gammaproteobacteria bacterium
GGACCACCCATGTTGCCGGCGCTGTACAACAATCACAAACGCATCGTGCAGAGTGAGGACACAGTACTGATTCATGTCGAAATGGTGCACGAGGCGCGTATCGTCAGGATGAATGCAGAGCATGACCCCGACCATGTGCGCAAATGGCTGGGCGATTCTATCGGCTGGTGGGAGGGCGATACGCTGGTAGTCGAGACCACCAACTTCCGTGACGTACCCGCATTCTCGCAAGGTTCCACAGACATGAAAGTGACGGAGCGCTTTCGTATGGAGAGTGCAGACAAACTGATCTACGGCTTTACCGTGGAAGATCCGACAACATGGACGGCTCCGTTCACCGGCGAGTATTCCTGGCCTAGAAGCCCTAACAAGGTCTTCGAATATGCTTGCCATGAGGCGAATTATGCTCTGGAAGGCATTATGAAAGGTGCACGCTTGCTTGAGGCAGAATTTCGTGGCGAAGATCCGGGCGGCATACCCAACCCGACTCGCTAAACCCTGTGTAGCAACTTGCGTTATGAGTAGCACCAAGGCGGGTGGCAAGTGATGAGCAGCGAAGCCCTGCAGTCAATCAATTGGCAAGAGATCGAACTCGAAACTGTAAATGAGAGCATGCAGCGTCGTATCGTGACCGGCGAGAATATCACCGTGGCGAGGATTTACTTCAAAGACGGTTTTACCGTTCCCATGCATGATCATCACAACGAGCAGATTACCCAGGTAATCAAAGGCCAGATGCGTTTCTTATTCGGCGGAGACGACCCCCGGGAAATACATCTCAATCCAGGAGATGTAGTTGTGATTCCGCCGAATGTGCCACATCAGGCGAGCTGCATCGGTGCAGTCGAGCAAATTGACACCTGGTCACCACCAAGAGAAGACTGGCTGGACGGATCAGACGATTATCTGCGCAGTTGATTAAGCATCCCCTGACTTCAGCCTTTAAATATCCACCCTTAGTGCTGCCTCTGCCAGCTCACGCAGTTCAGTGCGTTGGATTTGAACCTTACCAATGCTTCCCTTTTACGTTAATACCGGCGATGCCGCTGAGTAGATCAACAAAGTGTACCGAATATCGGGATCTGCATTTAACTTGTCAGTAGGCTTCCGATACACTCTTACTATGAGTGAGTACTAAGCTGGCAATTTATTTTCGCGCTTTGGTGCCGTTAAATTATCCATGACAAATTCAGGCCAAAAAAAACCATCGAATGCCGAGGTCGATACGCTTTTTGCGGTGTACAATTCCGGCAATTTTCAGCATTCGGAGAGCATCTGCAGGCAGCTCCTGGAAAACTATCCTGAATCCGGATTTGTCTTGAACATGCTGGGTGTGATACAGGATGCAACCGGCAGAAGCACTGAGGCGCTGCAAAGCTATGAGAAGGCGGTGGAAGTAGAGCCGGGCTATGCAGACGCTCATAACAATATCGGTATTGCTCTGAAGGTTCTTGGGAAGCCGGAGGAAGCCCTGGCAAGTTTTAAAAAGGCGGTGGAGATAGATCCGGATTACGGTGATGCCTGCAACAATCTGGGTGTCGTATTGCAGGAGTCTGGAGAGCACGATGCCGCTGCTCCGCACTTTGCAACGGCGATCAGACTCAATCCCAATGCCCCATTTTTTCACTTTAACAATGCAAATTCCCAACGTGCACAGGGCAAACTGAGAGAGGCATTAAGTAGTTTTGACAAGGCAATTAGCCTGAGACGTGGTTTTGCTGAGGCTTACAATAATCGTGGTAACCTGCTCGAAGACATGGAGCAATATGAAGAAGCCAGGAAGAGCTACTCCTATGCTATACAATTTAATCGGGATTACTCACTGGCTTATGTTAATCGTGGTCAGGTTCAGCAAAAACTCGGCCAGTACGAAGGGGCTTTGGAGGATTTTAAACAGGCGCTCGAGCTTGCTTCCCGGGATTCACTTGCTGGTGATCAAAATCTACAATTCAGGCTGCAGGTAAACGTGGGTGACCTGCTCCTTTTTTTCAGGAGATACGAAGAGGCAATTGCAGCCTATGATGAGGCGCTTAAGCTCGAGCCAGAGAGCCTGGATGTTGTCGCATTCAAAGGAAATCCAGTTGCCGCACTCGGCAGGATAGAAGAAGCATTGACTCTCATTCAGAAGGGTTTTGGTTTTATTTCCTTCGACAGAGATAGTGGAGTTTCGATTAAACATGGGTAAGGCTTATGAAGCGAATTGAGATAGAAGGATCGAGCCCACTTTTCATCGGTTGCTGGAAAATCGAGCCCGAGTCAGTATGTGATAGGGTAGTCGAATTTTTTGAGACGCACGCATACAAACAGGAAGCTGGTCAATCCGCCGGTGGAGTCACCGTAGAGCACAAGAATTCTACCGACATGACGATTCATCCTCGTGACCTGAAATTACCAGAGTATGAGCCAGTGAAGGTGTATATCGATACCTTGTTCGAGTTTTTTAAGGATTACCTGGAACAGTACCCTTTCTTAGCGTCAATAATGCCGCGCGCCGACGTAAGTTCATTTAATATCCAGAAATATCTACCGGGAGGCCATTTCAAGCTCGAACACTCCGAGCGAACTGCGATAATCAATTCACACCGAGTGCTTGTCTGGTTGACCTACCTGAATGATGTTGAGGATGGTGGTACAACAACATTCACCCACCAGAACCTGCAGGTACAGCCAGAAAAAGGTAAGACGGTGATATGGCCGGCCGAGTGGACTCATTCTCATACCGGCGATGTTCTAAATTCAGGCACGAAATACATATGTACCGGCTGGATGCACTTTCCACATGATGCCCGATAGGCACTTTGCCTCCATTAACAACAAATGAGCGGAAGAACAGTGAGGAAATGCTTGTCCCGTATTGCTCAGGCAACGGATTCCGCTGCGAATTGCTGATCGGTCAGGGCCTCACTGAACTGCAGCTTGGCAAGATTTGCGTACAATTCACAGTCCTGCATCAGTTCGCGGTGAGTACCCTGGGCAATTAATGCCCCGGCTTCCAGCACCACGATTCTGTCGACATTTTTTACAGTTGCCAGGCGGTGGGCAATGATCAGCGAAGTGCGGTCTTTCATCAGGCGTTCCAGTGCCTGCTGTACCTGCCGTTCGCTTTCAGCGTCCAGGGCGCTAGTGGCTTCATCCAACAGGAGTATCTCTGGATCCTTCAAGATTGCACGGGCGATAGCGATGCGTTGTTTTTGTCCTCCCGATAAACGAATGCCAGATTCACCCAAATAGCTGTCGTATTGTTCAGGCAGCGCATCGATGAATTCGCTGGCGTAGGCTGAAGTCGCGGCCTGCTTTACCGATGCATCATCGGCCCCCGGTCGGCCATAGCGAATGTTCTCCCAGACATTACCGGTAAACATAGCGGGTTGCTGTGAAACGATCGCGAAATGGCTGCGTAATTCGGCCGGGTCCAGGTCTCGAATATCGATGCCTTCCAATCTGATACAACCGGAACTGGGATCGTAGAAGCGAAAGAGCATGTCGAAGAGGGTGGATTTTCCAGCTCCCGATGGTCCTACCAACGCGACACTCTCTCCGGGTTCGATAACCAGGTTGATGTTGTTAAGGGCCAGTGTTTCCTGGCGGGATGGGTAGGCAAAGCTGAGCTGCTCCATGCTCAATGCCCCTGATGGCTTGCCGGGAAGAGCCTTGGGGTTGGCGGGGGCACTGATTTCGTTTTCCGCATGCAGCAGGTCCATGAGGCGTTCCAGTGCACCGGCGGCACGTTGCAATTCGGCGATTACGCCGCTGATAGCCGCAACGGCCATTGCCACCATAACTGCGTAGACTATGAAGGCAGTTAGCTCACCGGCAGACATGACTCCGTTGATAACATCCTGTCCTCCAACCCATATAAGGACAGCTATGGCAGTGAATACCAGTGTCATTACGGTGGTAATTAAAATGGCGTTGGTCATCACGCGCGTCAGGGCTATGGCAAATGCACTTTCCACATGATCTGCAAACTCATCCCGGTCATGCTGCTGGTGGTTATAAGCTTGCACGGTCTTAATCTGCTGAATACTCTCGCCTACATAGGCCCCAATATTGGCTATCTGGTCCTGGGTGCTACGGGATAAACGCCTTACCCGGCGCCCGAAAAACATGATAGGTCCGATTACTAGGGGAATGCAGATCAGCACTACGCTGGTCAGGCGAGGATTGGTGATGAACAGGACAATGATTCCGCCGATTAGAATTAGCAGGTTTCGTAGAGCCACCGAGACTGACGAACCGATAACAGATTGGATCAAGGTCGTGTCAGTAGTGATTCGGGACTGGATCTCACCGCTGAGATTGGCTTCGAAATAACCGGGGTGCAGGCCGATAATGTGTGAGAACGCAGCCTTGCGCAGGTCTGCCGTGACCCGTTCACCAAGCCACGACACCCAGTAAAATCGTGCAAAGCTACCTATTGCCTGCAGAATGGCAATAATCAAAAAACCGGTAATGGCCTGACCCAAGGAAGAGGTGGAGCTGGCTACAAAGCCCTGGTCGACAATTATGCGAACGTATTGCACCAGGGTAAGACTGAGACCCGCCGTAAAAACCAGCGCGATAACGGCCCAGGAAATTTGTTTCTTATAGGGCTTTAAAAATTGCAGAGCCCCTAGAAGTTGCGAATTGAGCTCACTATTCGGCATGGCAGCAATTTAACAGCAGGTCACCGAAAAGCCAATTCCACGGGCGCACAAGTAGACCGCACTCACCTACCAGCGAGCACACACGGGGATGCCTCGCTCAGGTAGATCAGCGTTGTGTATTGCGGTTCTCCTGCCTGGTTTACTGCCGGGTTCCACTCACGGAAAACGCACCGAAGTCACTCTCGAATTCTCCATCGAGGGAATCGCCGGCAACGGTTCCGGAAAAACTCAGGCTGAGGCTTTGACCACCGGCATCGATGTCGACACTGAAGGTAACGTTGTTGCCATCGAACATGATACCGTCAATCGCCTGGTCACCCTGGCCGCCGCCCATTACTCCGGTGCCGTCGGCGTTTAGGGTCCAGGTACCGCCTTGTTCACCGGCGGGCGTATTGATGCTCACATCCCATACGCCTACACCGGGACTGACAGATGCAGCACAGGATGCCAGCAGGGCAATTATTGCAACGCAGGATATATTTCTGATTAGTCTTGTCACTATTTATTCTCCTCAAGTTCGAATTGAATATTTTAAAGATTGATATTACGCGTATTTTGCAGTTCATGATATAGCCGCTTGCCATCGGCGCTGGAATAGCTCATCCATGCTGAAGTCTGCAAGAACTCGATGAGTAGTAACGGAGGGGCTGCCCAGTGGCATTCGTAATCAGGTCCGTGATATGAATCAATCCCAGGCAGCACTGGCACAGCCTTCACGCAACCATATTTAACCTGTTAGAAATAGGCCAGCAGATTAAGCTTTCACTACCAGGGCGGTATTTTCGCCTGACGAATGTCTATGGCAAGCCCCTGGAGCCCATAGCGACCTTGAGCGGTGCTGAAATCACTGACTCTTAATCGGTACGCACCGCAGGATATCGTGGACTTACACTCCGATAGCTTTTATTCTTAAATTGCTCAAAGGAGGGTCATCCTATGAAACGCCTCACAATATCAATCCTGGCGATACTCTTGCTGCTGCCTGTCTCAGTGCTGGCTCAGCAGGAAGAAAACTACGATTACTGGCAGCACCAGCGGGAAATGGTGAAGAGAGGCCAGCAGGCAATCTTCATGTGCAATGGGCTGTTTACGTCCAATCGCACCCTCGAGCAGGTTTTTGACAAGGAACTCGCTTTCTTACGTGAGCCCATAGGCACCCCGCAAGGTGGCGACTACAAGGTGGACCGCAATCGACGTGCCGTTGAAATAGGCGCATCGGGCGCAGTACCGGTGATGCGAGCCGCCTTTCGCGAGGGCATAGGCTGTGTGATCTTGCCGCCGGATCAGGATCTCGATGATATCGACAGGCTTCCAGAACTGACGCTGCCTTACCCACCAGGAGATGCGGCAAGAATTCCCTGGCCTAATGGGGACCTGTTGGATAACACGGCGCTGCCAGCGGTCGTCGATGGGGATGTGTTGCAGGCTGCGTCCGACTGGGCATTCGACCGGGAATCCGAAGAGCAGGTCACTTTGAGCCTGGTGGTTGTCTACAAGGGTGAGATCATTCACGAGCGCTATGCGCCGGGCTTCGATGTCACCACCCGCACCCGCACCTGGTCCACTGCCAAGAGTATCGCCTCCACACTCATCGGTATGCTGGTGGACGAGGGCAGGATGGCGCTGGATGAACCGCTTGGATTCGATTGGTATCCTTCTAACCGTTCTCCGGAGACAGACCCTCGTAATGAGATTACCCTGCGCCATGTGCTGAATATGTCCAGCGGTCTGGACACCATCGACAACCGGGGCCTTGAATATGCCACGGGATCGGGACTGTCTTACTGGGCGGGAGCGAGTTCCGTAGCCGGTGCCCGTAGCCGGGCATTGATTCGAGAGCCGGGCACTTTCTGGGACTACGAGAATTACGACACATTGCTGGGCGTCTACGCCATGAAACTGGCGCTGGGTGGCGAAAAAGCCTACGCCGAGTTTCCAAGGAAAGCGCTGCTGGATAAGATCGGCATGCGGAACACCCTTGTCAGCACGGACCGCTTCGGCGATTTCATACTTAGCTCTCAGGTCTATACCAACGCTCGCGACCTGGCACGCTTTGGTCTGCTCTACCTGCAGAATGGCGTATGGGATGGCGAGCGGCTAATCTCTGAGGATTGGATCGACTTCGTGCGCACCCCGGCACCGGCGACGGTGGGCTTGGGCGGGATGTACGGCGGACAGTGGTGGTTGGTACCCGAGGGCAGGGATGATATCCCGGCAGACGCTTACTCCACATCCGGCAACCGTGGCCAATTCACTATCGTGGTACCGACACACGACATGGTTATCGTGCGTCGCGGCCTCGATTACGGCCGGCAGGGATTCGATCGCTGGGGACTGGTCCGAGAGGTACTGAAGGCAGTGGACGAATAGCGCTATTCCAGCATTATTCGCTCTGTTGCAACTATGGCACCGCCGGATTGATTCACAAAAGGCCTCCAGAACGCTTCGATGTGCCCGCGATTTTGAATGGCCAGCAATTGTGGACGTTGAATAAGGACTATTTCCACTTCGACGTCTTCTAAATTGGCCAGCGCGTCTTCTGATGATCGAGTGCCCAGGAAGGCGTTGAAGTTAGTCGAATCACGTTCATGGGAATAGCTCGGGGTATGGTGAATCAAACTGGAAACGAGAATAAGTCGCTTCTGGACGTCGCCGGGTGTGAATCTGATCTGGTTCGCGACGTACTGCACCATGTCGACAATGGGTGAACTGTCGGCAGCTTCCTTTTCAATCAACGCATTCACATAGATGCCCAATCTCTCGGTGAGGATCTCTTTCCAGCCGTTATAAAGCTGTCGTTGATCCGCAGTGAGTTCGCCTTGGTCTGAACCGTCTCCAGGATTACAGAAGGAGAACCGAAGGTAGTAGCTGTTCTCGTCACTGCCCAATGAATAGAATGTGAATCTTTCATCCGCCAGGGAATTGGTGAGTAAGCTATCGAGATGCCTTGTAATTGCGCTTGCCTGCGGCTGGGAGTATCCCACGGTCTCATCGAGTAACAGGGCAGTTTCTCTGGGAACGTCGTTATCCAGGCGGCAAAGAGTCACCGGGTCTCGCTCGACAGAACCAAGTAGTAACGAGGCGATAAATCCAACGGCAAAAGCGGCGATAGCGAGATTAATTACGAAAGAGTAAGGACTCTTTTTCTTGATGCGGCGGGTTCCCACATTCGTACTCTGGTTTAAGCGGTTTTTGATCAGAAGTTCCTCATATGAATTATCAAGGCATGCTTTAGAGTAGCATCTCAAGGCTTTCCAGTTTTGGCAATCCTAATCCTGCCCGAATGAATCCATAGATCATACCGGGTTTGCTGTTCATCGGTAAAATGTCGGACTCATACCTGATGCGGCACAAAGCCTGGAGCACTACAGCCGGCATGCCGAAGCCTGTTAAACTCAGGTATCTCTATGACATTGGGAGTGCCTTACAGTGAAGCGTGTAATAATCAGTTGTACCCTTGCAATGGCAATGGGGTGGTCCTGTGGGTTGCTCGCCCAGCAAGCCGATGCCGACGATGTGGACACCATCGATGCCATTCTGGCTGCAGTCTACGCCGTAATCAGCGGTGACGCCGGTGAGGTGCGTGACTGGAACCGTTTCCTGTCCCTGTTTAGCGAGGGAGCGACGCTAAGCATGGTGGTGCAGGGCGATAGTGGAAAATTCGAGCGTCTCATCATGACCCCGGAGAGTTACATCGAACGAAGCGGAAGCAGCCTGGAGAGAAACGGATTTCACGAAGTCGAATTTCACAGAATCACCGAACAGTTTGGTCAAATCGCTCACGCATTCAGTAGTTATGAATCGAGAAGAACCCAAAGCGACAGGGAACCATTCGCACGGGGGATCAATTCCTTCCAGTTAATGCATGACGGTGAGCGCTGGTGGGTTGTTTCTATCTATTGGCAGAGTGAAGCACCGGATAATATGATTCCAGCGAAATATGGGGGTTCCTAGATTCTTGAGTACGAATGAAATTCAATAGACCAACAATGAGAAACATACCAATGAAAAACACGATTAACGCTGCATCTATCTTAGTACTGCTGTTTGCCTTCACCGGCGCTTCGTTGTCATACAGTGCCAACAATGACTGGGTCACACTGATCGATGGTACCGATGGCATGGAAAATTTTAACATTCTCGGCAATGCTAATTGGTCGGCGCAGATGAGCGCCATTCAGGCCACCGAAGGCAGTGGCGCGTCGTTTCTTGTTACCAAGCGAGATTACGGTGACTTTGCGATGCGTGTAGAGTTCTGGGCCAGTGACAATGCCAACAGCGGAATTTTCCTACGCTGCCAGGA
>DMJN01000221.1 GCA_003451715.1 Gammaproteobacteria bacterium
GTCACACGGCCGCCCCAAATAGCTATCACCCAGGCACAAAGCATTATGCGCACCTTCAATTGAACTTCTTTGGAATTGGCCACCGTATCCGGGTCCACTCCTTCACCGTACACCAGGATCTGCGTTTTCCTGAGCATTACCAGGGCGAGTGCGACGCAGCTCATTTTCATATAGAAGGAAAGATCGACGAAGTAATCGCTTGGATACTCGGTTAGCATCAAAGAACCTGTAACAGCATTAATCCCGAGTCCAATCCACATTAAGGGGAAGAAACCCTGCAGCGGTTTCAGGGGGATGCCAGGCGTAATTCCCAATATCCTCAGCGCAAAGATAGCACTGACACCGACGAGAAAAGCTAAACCCACAGTATGAAAAGCCAGAATAGCCACGTAGCCAGTGGAATTCTGTTTTAGCATCAGGGAAAAGCCACTATTTTCCACCGCCAACAAAAAGTCCATCATATAGCGTATACCTCGTCTGCTTAGTAATTGACTAAAAGCATGCCTGCTAGCGGCCTGCTTCCGAGTAGATAGATTTGGACGGGCATATTACCCTTCTGAATAAGATGCAGCAAGTGTAGAGAGTTGATCTGAATCAGGAAATACAAATTCGTAAATACAGGAATTATCGGTGAAATCCTCGTGTATCTGCACCCAAACGGCGCGGAAAATTGTTTCAGAAAGTCACAAACTGTTCGATCAGGGCTTTTCCAATAACGGGCTGGACTTATTGAAATGAAACTCTTCCAGCTTGATGTCATCCAGGCCAACCTGGTCGAAAGGATCTTCCATGGCATCCTGTACGTTGTACAGAGAGATCAGGATAAAGCCGTGAATCGACGCCAGGCAATACACGATCCAGGATGAATCGGCGGACAGGTCGTTGATCAGGGTAGGAATGAATACGAAAGGAAATACATAGATGAATACCAGGCAATAGGCTCGCAGGCTTATAGGTGTGCCGTGAATTTTTAAACCAACGGTATTTTCAATGCTCTCATTCACGTCTTTAAGAAAGCGAATAATCTTCAGAGCCACACCGTTGGAAATAACATCCCGATTAGCATTAACAAACTCGAAAACCTCGTTCAGCTTATCGCGCACCTGGTCCTGGTCGTAATTGTTTCCCTTGAGCGCATCGAAAAACTGCTTTGAAATTGCATTCAGGCTTTCGGCTATATGCGCCTTTTGTTCATCGCTGAGTTTGTTGTTATTGTAAAAGCAATAGTAGGTGGCGTTCAGCGAAGACTTGAAGATGCTCAGTAATTTGATGACACTATCACGTTTTCTGAAGGCCTCTCGAATTGTAAAAACCAGAGGGAAAATCACCGCAATACTGAATAGTGTGACGTTTAAGTTGTAGCTGAAGTTGAATAGATAACACAGGTAGGTTATTGCCATGCATAACAGGATTACATAGCCAGTCTTGCGATCGATGATAGCGAAGTATCTCTGCCAGGAGAGATCATTATTATTTTTTTGCATTTGTTTGATGCTAATCAAGTATTTGTGGAATGTAAATCCAAAAATCGCCTCTCTTTTCGCCGTTATACAGTTGCCCGGCATTGTTGCGGTCCCCCAGGGCTAGAGTTACACTCGAGGCAATCCCTGCACCTGCTACCAATTCTTTAATTAGATTGGGGTCTCTCGAAGGAGATCAATCACCATGAGAAGAACGTTTGCCTTGCTATCCTGCTGGATTCTGAGTGGAAATACAGTTTTTGCTGCCGAGCCAGACCCGCTATTTCAATCCAGTGAGATGCTGGAAATCACACTTACCGCACCGATCGATGAGATCGACGATACCCGTGACAAAGACACGGAATACGAAGGAACCCTGAGCTATCTCGATGCCAACCGTACTGAAATCGTTCTCGATGCCTCCTATTCTGTGCGGGGCAATTGGCGACTAGACAAACGAAATTGCCGTTATGCGCAGCTGTGGGTCAACCTGCGACGCAGCCAGGTTGCAGGAACCATTTTTGAAAATCAGAATCGGCTGAAACTGGTGGTGCAATGCGGCAGACAGAACAGGTACGCAGACTATCTCTATAAGGAGATTCAGGCTTACGATATTTTCAGCGAATTGTCGGAACTGAATTTCGACACGCGCTTGCTCAATGTAACCTATATCGATAGCGAGGACCCGGACTCGGTTCGCACCCAGCCCGCTTTTTTTATCGAGCACCAGAATAGAATTGCGGAGCGATTTGCTTTAACGGAAGTAGAAACAAATACCGTACCTCGGCGCGAGCTAAATTCACTGCAAGGCACACTGGTTGCTATGTACATGTACCTGATCGGCAATGTGGATTTTTCCATGATACAAGGACCGGAGGGCGAGGAATGCTGCCATAACGCCAAACAATTTCAGAATGCTGCGGGTGAGTATTTTCCCATACCCTATGATTTCGATGCGTCGGGATTTGTGGACACAAACTATGCCCCGGAGCCAGATCCACGGTTTAATCTGCGCAGCAACCGATCGCGCCTGTATCGAGGCTTCTGTGTCGACCCGGCTGAGCTCGATGCAGCGGTACAGGTATTTCAGACAAAGCGCGAGCGCATCACGGCAATTGTCACAGATGCTCCCAACGTCGCCGCACGTGCCACCAACAGAAATACGCGATACGTGGAAGATTTCTTCGAAGTGCTGGATGATGCAAGGGATTTCGAGAGAGCCTTTGTAAGGAATTGTCGTTAGTATGCAAGCGATATTAACCAGCAGAGTTCTCCACTGGCTTCCTGGCGTTACCCTGACGCTGGTATTCCTGCTTCAGTCAGTCTACGCGGCTGAAGACCAGTGGCAGGGAGTGGAACGCATAGTCGCCATTGGAGATATTCATGGGGACTATGATCATTTTAAGGAAGTGCTTACGGGCGCCGGATTGATCAATCGGCGTGGCAACTGGACGGCCGGGAATACTCATTTCGTTCAGGTCGGAGATCTGTCGGACCGCGGTCCTGATACAGACAAGATAATTCAGCACATGCAGAAGCTGGAACGCCAGGCCCCACGAGACGGTGGCATGGTGCACGCACTTATTGGCAATCACGAAGCCATGAATGTCCTCGGTGACTTGCGTTATGTGCATCCCGGTGAATACGAAGCGCTGCGCTCTCGTCGGGCGCGCCGTCTACGCGATGACATGTACAGTCGCCACATAGAACAGGTGTCGGCGAGCAACCCGGAATTCGTCGCCGATGATGCCTACCATGACCGGTTCAATACAATCTACCCACTGGGATTTGTGGAGCATCGCATTGCCTGGAGTCCAGAAGGGGAATTCGGTGCCTGGGTGGCTGGGCACAACACGGTGGTGAAAATAAATCGAACCCTGTTCATGCACGCTGGCATCAGTCCGGCTGTACTGGGGATGACGATCACCGACATTAATGATCAGATTCGTGCCGACTTAAACGGCGAGTCGGGTGAAGTAGGTGGCTTATCCCAGACTGAAGAAGGCCCCCTGTGGTACCGCGGTCTGGCAAGAGGCGCAGAAGCACCGGTTGAGGGCCACCTGGAAGCTGTTCTTGAGTTTTATGACGTCGATCGGCTGGTGCTCGGCCACACGCCAGGCTTGGGTACTGTAGTGCCGCGTTTCGATGGCAGGGTGCTGGTTATAGATACTGGCATCTCCGACTATTACGGAGCGCATGTTGCGAGCCTGTTAATAGAAGGTGACGACGCGTTCACCGTACAGGCGGACCTTCAGCTTGCCATACCAAAAAATCTTGACGAGACGATCAGCTATTTCAAGACAGTTGCTGAGTTCAAGAGCAATCTACCGGCCTTGGAACAATATATTAACTATCTTGAATCGCCAGCCGAGCAGACACTTCCGGATACCGCCGTTCCCGACCCAGCCCTCTGACCAACACGGCACAGGCTCCTTAAAGATTACGGTAGTTGCGGTGGCTGAATCGGGGTGAACAAATTGCCAGGAACTTCAAGTCGGTGGTGCCGATGTTTTTTATTCGCTGCCGGGTCTGCGGAGGAATGATGATGACGTCACCGGCCTGCACTTGTGTGGCTTCTTCTGCGCCCACCTCAACCAGCCCCTCACCTTGAAGTATCACATAGCGTTCAAAGGTGTCATTCAACCAGTGCCACCTGGTCTGCTGACCTGTTTCGACACGAGCCTGTGCGATAGAGACGTCGGCATCATCGGAACCATTTGACATTTCTACGATGAAGCAGCCTTCCTTAAAATAGAATTCATCTGCCGCATTGAATTTCTTAACATAGTCATTCATAGCGTGTTCGCTGATTTGAATCATTTAAAATCATGCAATGAAGAACGCCTATAAGCTTTCGAAAACCAGCTTGCCATCCACATAGGTCTGTTCAACTTCAATGTCCATTATGCTTTCGGGATCGATAGTCAGAATGTCTTCAGACAGCACGATCATATCTGCAAATTTGCCGGCTTCCAGTGAACCCTTAAGGTCTTCCTCGAAATTGAGGTAGGCGCCGGTGAGGGTATACCCCCTGATTGCCTCTTCGATGGTGATCGCTTCATCGGGACCATAGACTTCGCCGCTCATGCCTTTGCGGGTAACGGCGGCATAGAGTCCGACCATCGGGCCGATGGGGAGAATGTCACTGGAAATTGCTACGGTAATACCATGGTCCATCGGCGAACGCAGCGGGTTGTTGTGGTCCAATCTCCAACCATCCAGATTAGCCGCATAACGCCCTTCCAGCGTATAGGTGAAATTGGGTTGCTGGGTGATATGGATGTCGTGCTCCGCCATCAGTTCCATGGTGAGTTCCGGCGGGCGCATTGTAAAATGATTCAGGTAATGGCGATGATCTTGACGCGGGTTGCGTTCAAGGGCATCAGCCAGTGCATTAACCACCAAAACGATGGCGGCATCGCCGATGGCATGGATGCCCATCTGCCAGCCGGCATCGTGAATCTCATTCAGGTGGGCGATCAGGTCATCCTCGGGCATGTTGAGATAACCACGATAGTCGCCTTGATTTACATAAGGCTCCAGAGTGTAGGCGGCTGGGCCTGTGAAGCCGCCATCGGCAAATACCTTGATGGGGCCTATTTTCAGAAAATCGGTTCCATCGCCGACGCGCGCCTTCACCTCGGCAATTGCCTCCGGATTGAACCATTGAAACTGGATGGAAGATCTTGGTAGTGGCAGTTCCGCGGTTTCATATAACTCTTCCCACATGGCATATTGACGAGGAGGTTTCGACGCGTCGATGATGCTGGTAATGCCTTTGCTCAACAGGTCATTGAGGTTGACCTCGAGGCTGATTATCAATTCTTCGTAGGAGGAATCTGGCACCAGGCGCCCTACGATGCCTTGCCGTTCGCGGATTATGCCATTGGCGGCGCCGTTGTCGTCTCGCTCGATTACACCACCTTCGGGATCGGGTGTTGTATCGGTGATTTCAGCCAGTTCCAATGCCAGGCTGCTAACCACCGCGCTGTGACCACCGGCGCGGGTGAGCGTGACAGGGTTATTTGGCGCAGCGAGGTCCAGATCCTGCCGCAGAGGTCTACGCCCCTCCGCCAGTTCGTCCTCTGACCAGCCATAGCCGGTAATCCATTCACCTTCACCCATTTCAGCCGCCTTGGCACGAATCAAGTCCTGGATCTCGGCAATCGAAGTCACATCGCCTAATTCGATATAGCGCTGGGGTCGGCCTCGGATGTGGGTATGGGAATCGATGAAACCCGGCATCAGGGTCTTGCCCTGCAGGTCAACCACTGACGCGGAGTTGTACTTCTCCGTAATACTAACCGGACCCGTCTCTACGATGCGGCCGTCGTTTACCACTACTGTGTTATGAATGGAAAAACTGTCGTCGACTGTTAACACCTTGCCATTGGTTAGAATCAGATCGACCTGAATCGGACTCGACGCGGTGTTCTGATCCTGTTCTTCCTGACCGCAGCTAATAAGAGTAGCTGCTAAAAAGATAAAGGTAGCGGGTCTCACTATTCTAATCATTTTTCTATTCTCTTTTTATTCTCTTGTTAATGTTCAGCTCTTGAACAATCCTATGGACTGCACGTGATCGAGGGTATCCTGTAACGCCAGCTTGAATTTGTCGAGCATCTCATCTATCTGCTCCTTGTCGATGATAAGAGGAGGGCAGAACGCAATCGAATTGCCGCCCACGGCGCGAATGAGTAGGCCTTGATTCTGACAGGCCTGCTTGGCAAATG
>DMJN01000193.1 GCA_003451715.1 Gammaproteobacteria bacterium
TGCGGGCACTACCCATATCGATGGCTTCGCCCATCGTTTCTTCGATGGCAAGATGTGGAACGGTTTGGAGATGGCGGACACGGTGACCATGGAACAGGGTGCTACGGTCAATGCCGTACTCACCATGAAAGACGGCATTGTCACTCGGGGGGTGTTGTATGACATTCCCAAATTGAAAGGTGTGGATTATCTCGAACCAGGTTATCGAATCACTGTGGCGGACCTGGAAGCCTGGGAGGCGATGGCGGGAGTCAAAGTAGGTCCAGGCGATGCTATGTTGCTACGCTGGGGCAGGTGGGTGCGCAGAGAAATGGAAGGCCCGTTTGATACCTGGTCCGAAGCGGCCGGATTTGACAACACCGTCATCCCCTGGCTCAGAGAACGGGATATCGCGATTCTGGGTTGGGAGACTCCAGGCTATACACCTCGCCCGGCTGGCGATTTGCCTACCCTGGCACTGCATGATTTCGCTCTCACCATGCTGGGTATCCACCTGCTGGATCGCACTGACCTGGAAGCATTGAGTGAAATGGCGGAAATGCAGGATCGTTGGGAATTCATGCTCACTATAGCTCCTCTGCCAATTCCCAATGGCACGGGCTCTCCGGTTAATCCTATTGCTGCCTTCTGAAATGATATAAGGAGTTAGATATGGCACCTACACGAAGAGAATTCTTACAAGCTGCTGGCGTGGCTGCTGTAACTGCAAATGGCTTGAGGAGTAAGCTGGCTATGGCTCAGTCCGTGCCTCCCTCGATCAAGACGGCACAAACCGAAGTCCTCGATATTGGCTACGAGGAGCATGGTCCGGCCAATGGGTTTCCGGTCATCCTGCTACATGGATTTCCTTACGATGTGCGATCGTTCGATGGCGTGCCGGGGCCCCTGGTGGATGCCGGATTGCGCGTGCTGGTTCCTTACCTGCGAGGCTACGGACCGACCCGCTTCAGAAATCCAGCGGCACCACGCATGGCGGAGCAGGCTGCCATCGCTCAGGATCTGGTGGATTTTGCCGATGCACTCGACCTGGAGCGGTTTGCTACTGCAGGATTCGACTGGGGAAACCGGGCAGCCTGTATCACTTCCATATTGCACCCTGAGCGAGTACGTGCCCAGGTTGCCTGTGGAGGCTACTCCGTGCAGGACACTATCACACCAGGAAATCCGGCTCCCGCCCGGTTCGAAGCCTTGCTCTGGTACCAGTGGTATTTCAATACGGAGCGGGGTATTGCCGGGTTGGAAAGTAATCGCCACGACATCATTCGTTATCTGTGGGATACCTGGTCACCCGGCTGGCAGTACAGCGATGATGCCTATAATCGCTCTGCGCCTTCTTTCGATAATCCAGATTTTGTCGACGTGGTAATTCATTCCTACCGTCATCGCCATGTCAATGCACGGGGTGAGGATCGATTCCTGGAAGTAGAACGTCAACTGGCTGAACGACCAGTAATTAATGTACCGGCAATCGTGCTACGGGGTGTGGACAGTGGGTTCGGAACACCGTCGCCCAATCCTGCCGGTGACCAGGCACGCTTCAGTGACCTGCGTGGTCGACGTATTGTGGCCGGTGCCGGGCACGACCTGCCTGCTCATCGGCCCGATGCTGTGGCTGAGGCGCTGCTGGAACTACTCAGTTGATGGACTGAGTCCAAATCCTAGCACCGGAAGGGATCGTCGACATTTCATGCAGTGCTTTGCGGCGAGTACACTGGGTGTCAGCCCCGACTGACGGGGCCTGGCGTGCTCTATCGCGTGGTAGCCCTAATGTGCCAGGGTATCGCTATTCCCTACGCTTGAACCTGGCTGTAGAGCACTACAGACTCCCAAAGAGTGGTCTTGCTGTGAGCAAGAGTGGCTACAGACTAGTTCAGAGGGTTCCTGAAGACAGTTCTGATGGATCCATTTGCCTTAGTGCGTCGTCTATCAGGTTTTTCAATAGCAACTCACTGTTTATGTTCAAGTCTAGATATTGGCAACGCAGGTAGCTGATATCCTGTTCGGAGTCGTACAGATGCCCGAGTACTCTTGCCCACGCCTCGAGTAGTGATTCGTCTGGCAGTCGTATCTGGCAGTCGGCGATGATTTCAGAACTTTCCAGCGAGTCTGAGATATTTCCATCGAATCGTATTTTCACCCCAGTGGTGGAAATATCGACCAGGCTACCCTGGAATCGAACTCCTAAACTGGCAAAAAAGGTGACGGGAATATTCTGCTGATTGCTGTAGTTGATCCGGATAGCTTTGCGCAATTATGAGAAGCGAAGCAATGCAGGGAATTCGAATAAACAGACTCGCGAATCGCTGATTGACACGTGATTCTTCTCAAGCGGCAGCAGTGCCGACTTAAAGACAATTGAAATCCCACCGTTCTGAGCGCGGAATACTATGCCGTCAGTAGCAGTAGTCGCTGCTTCATACAAGGCGTCGCCTGCAACACTTAGAGTTCCTAGATCAGGGTTTACATCCACCAATTCGCTGGAATGGGATGACAGATGATGTTTGACCATTGCCAGATAGCTGAAATTCCAGCTGTGGGTCAGCGCTGTCTGTAATATGTCGCAAATATCCTGTGTTACGGTAATTTCACGACTATTGTCACTCGAAGCTTCCAATTCCGATCACTCCTTGGAGTTGAGGTTCAGTATATCAGTCCTCGAAGAGTTCAGTCTGTTTTGCTCCGGATTATTGCGCTTTTACCCACCCAATAAATGGCGGACTAGGTCCTACATGCCACTTCTAAGGAGTGCTTGTTTGGAATTAGCAGCTTCCGGAAAGTCGAGGGCGCGCCGGAAATAATAGAGGCGTGAGCAATGGCTCCAGGGGCTAAATCAGCGCACAGTTTTACTGCCCTGCCGCCTGTTTCT
>DMJN01000197.1 GCA_003451715.1 Gammaproteobacteria bacterium
CTGTGGGAAGACATGCGCATCATCGAGGAGACGATTAATGTCAAAGGCGCCGAACCAGTTACCCTGGAACTGAAATACACCCGCCACGGCCCGGTGACGTTCGAGGATCGAGACAAGAACCTGGCGTACGCCGTGCGACCGGCCTGGATGGAATTCGGTGGCGCACCCTATCTGGCTTCACTGCGCATGGACCAGTCCCGCAACTGGGAAGAATTTCGCGAGGCGAGCAATTTCAGCAACATTCCAGGTGAGAATATGATCTGGGCCGATCGCGATGGCAACATCGGTTGGCAGGCTGTCGGCATCGCACCTATTCGCCGCAATTTCAGCGGTATGGTGCCAGTACCCGGTGACGGACGTTATGAATGGGATGGTTATCTGCCAATAAAAGCCAAGCCCAACGAATTCAATCCCGAGCGCGGCTATATTGAGACTTCAAATAGCAACTATACGCCACCGGATTTTCCCTACATGGATGCCATCGGCTATACCTGGACCGATCCCTACCGCTGGGCGCGGGGCAGTGAAGTGCTTGGCTCGGGCCGTAAGTTCAACATGATGGACATGATCGAATTGCAACACGATTATCTGTCGATTCCAGCCCGCACGCTGGTGCCTTTCTTTAAAGACTTGCAGGCGGATGATCCCCGGGTAGAACTGGCGCGGCAGATGTTGCTGGGCTGGGATTTCGTACTCGATAAGAACTCCGTAGAAGCCGGTATCTACGTGGCGTTCGAGCGGCAGTTGCAGAACAACATCAATACACTAAAAGTGCCGGAAATCGCGAGGCGCTACCTGAGAGTCGGCATGAAGACCACAATCGACATGCTGTTGGCGCCGGATGGAGATTTTGGCGAGAACCCTCTGGATGGGCGTAATCAATTCCTGATGCGTACACTGGCAGAAGGCGTCGCGACGTTGCGAGAAAAACTCGGCTCTGATATGGAGAACTGGGTGTATGGTCAGGCTGAATACAAGCATGCAACCATCAGACACCCACTGGGTCCGGCGGTCAATGATGAGCTGCGGTCACGATTGAATGTCGGTCCGGCACCGCGCGGTGGTAACAGTTTTACCGTGGGTAATACCGGCGGCGGCGATAACCAGACTTCCGGTGCGTCATTTCGCATCTTCGTGGATACCCGCGACTGGGATAACACGCTGGGGATGAACGTGCCCGGGCAGGTGGGTGATCCGGACCACCCGCTGTATGACAACCTGTTTGAGTTGTGGGCCAACGACAAGGTCTTCCCGGCATTTTATTCCCGGGAAAAAATTGAAACCGTACTATTCGAGCGCGTTGATTTAATTCCGGCGAACTGAGAGACAAGAAACAAGAAACAAGAAACAAGAAACAAGGGTCAGGAAATCTGGCTCACTGGTTTTAAGTTTCCTGGTATTCGTGCACTTCGATGACGATATGTTGCAGAGCCAGGTGGTCGGGTAACAGCGATTTGTAGTGGTCTGGTTTTTGGGGGCTGCGAGAGACGATGGAGATCACCGTTGAATAGACGCCGGGTCCCACTGTCCAGAGGTGCAAGTCAACCACACGACTGTCGGCATCCTCAATGGCGTCGCGAATCGCATCCTGTAATTCGTTCGATCCCTGCTCATCCAACAGTATGGCGCTGGTGCTCTTTAACAGGCCCCATGACCAGCGCGCCACCAGGATGGCTCCGACGATACCCATTAGTGGATCCATCCAGATGGCCCCGAAATATTTGCCGATCAGCAGGGCGAATATCGCCAGCAGGGAAGTCAGTGCATCGGCCAGCACATGCAGATAAGCGGATTTCAGATTGTGATCGTGGTGCTGATGATCATGCTCATGAGAGTGGTCATGCTCATGATTACCGTCGGTGCCCAGAATAAACACGGAGGCGCCGTTGACGATAAGCCCCATTACGGCAACGAAGATTGCCTGATTGAAGGCGATGCTTACCGGTTCGATCAGGCGCATGACACTTTCCCAGGCCATCATCGCAGCGAATACCGCCAACAGAATCGCTCCGGTGTAGCCCCCTAGCGTGTTGACCTTACCGGTGCCGAAGCTATAGCGCTCGCTATGGGCTTGACGTCTGGCATAGATATAGGCGAATGCATTGATGCTGAGGGCCACGGCATGGGAGCCCATGTGCAGGCCATCGGCCAACAGCGCCATGGACCCGAAGGCCAGGCCAGCGGCAATTTCCACCACCATCATGGCGGTGGTAATGGCGATGACCACCAGCGTGCGAAATTCTCCCGGGCGTTGCCGATCCTGACCAAAGGCGTGAGAATGTCGCCAGCGATGTAATATCTCGTCTTTCACAGTGAAAGCACTTATATCATGAGGCTTTCAGCGAAATCCATCAGCTAACATCATAGACTGCTACCAGGTTCATGAAGAGGTGCGACACTATGTCACGCATTTCATCCTGGGATTTTTGTGTAGGGTGTTTGCTATAGTGGGCTGGCGGAATCATAGAAAATAAAATGGAGTGACAATGAAGAATCGAATGTTTATAGCGGCAGCCGCTTTTCTGCTGGCTTTTCTGCAGCCTAGGCCACTTCTGGCTGTCGAAGACCCAGCCCCTGCCTTGGCTGAGATCATAAATTTTCGCCAATACAGCGACAGCTTTTCCAGCGCGGGTCAGCCCACCCTGGAACAGTTTCAAGTCATCGCCGAGCAGGGATTTGAGCGCATTGTCTATATCGCTTTTACCAATAATCCCAATGCGCTGGTGGATGAAGACCTGGTGGTGAAAGGTCTGGGTATGGAATACATGCAGGTGCCTGTGGATTTCTCCAATCCACTGCCGGATGATTTCTATGCGTTTGCGGATTCCATGCAGCGCAATACGGGCAAGAAAACGCTGTTGCACTGCCAGGTGAATGCCCGCGCAACAGCCTTCAGCTTTCTCTATCGGGTGATCTATGAAGATGTACCGGTCGTCGAGGCAAAGGCCGATATGAATACGGTCTGGCAGCCTAATGCCGTGTGGCGGGACTTTATTTTCGAAGTCATGGCGCAGAACGACAGGGATCCGAACTGTGACTCCTGTGACTGGACACCACCGCCACCGCGTAACTAAACAACGAAGCTCCCCGAGAATTTCCCAGGCAAAAAAAACGGGCCATTCGGCCCGCTTTTTTTTCCTTGGAAATTCCTGCTCTTAGTCTTCGCTACCCTGGTCGACGTTTTTCCAGGAGTAGAATCCCATAAACATTTCTTCCCAGCTTTGCTCGCCCCAGGTAACTTCGATGTTGGGATCAGGGTTCGCCACATTTTGAGAAGAGTTGTCGAAGGCACCGGTCGCAATGATCTGGGTGCCGGCCGGAACACGCAGAGGCTCTTCCAGTTCATAGGCATACTGCCAGTTAAAGTCGAAGGCAGGAATGTTTACTAACAATTCTTCTGTGCCATCAGGATAGCGGGCAACAAATTTCATGCGCTTACCACGGAAATGCATATGGGGCATCATGCTATAAAAATCGACTTCCTGATTGATATTGGTGACCAGCTGCATTTCATGGTCTTTTGCCTGAGGGGGAATGGCAATGGTGAAGGCATTGCCGACCGCGCCTGACATGCGCTCTTCTGGAATGACGCCTTCAGGGTAAAAGTAGATGCCAATTTCAGTTTGATCGGTAACTTCCCTGCCAGAAGTGGTGTAGTGCATCTGCAGGCTCAGCGTGCTACCGGCTTTCAGCAGGCCGCCAACCCCTTCGGGGTTCAACGAGACGCTATTTCCAGGAGCATAGCCTGCGATCGAAGCCTGATCAGGGTCGCCGCCGCCACCCAGCAGCGTGCCCACATCGATATCAGGATTCTCCGTGAAAATCTTTTCTATATCGGGAAACTCACCCGCTGCGACAGCCGCAAACAGTTCAGCTCGAATTGGAGCAGCTCGCTCTTCAGGCAGGCTGTTGATGGCTTCTATAAACAGTGTCTGAGGATCTACTGCTCCATCCGGAGGTATTACCGTGGTAATTATATGGTGCAGAACATCCTTCTTGTCCGGAGCCACTTCACTGGCACGAACCCAACGGTCCTCGGTCAGGTTCAGATCGATCGGGAGGTCCATGTAGTCGACAACACCCGTGGCGGGAATAGCTGTAGGCGGAATCGCCACTATCAGGTCAGGCTCGCCCAGCGTCCACTTGGTGTCAGGCCAGACCAGATTCACCAGTGGGTCGGTGTCGCCGTCCATTGGAGAACCTGCATCGACCCAGCGCACCAGGGTCTGCATTTCGGCGTCGCTGAGATTCGTCTCGCCTTTTATCTTGTGGCCGATCTTGTTGTCGATCTGACCCGGTGGCATACGCCTGGTCATAATCACTTCACGAATCATTGGTGACCAGCCCTGCATAGCCAGCTTACTGTCAATGGCAAATGGGGCGATGCCACCTTCCCGGTGACAGTTTGCGCAGTTCTCAACCACAATTGGTGCAACATCGTTAGTATAAGAAGGCGCGGAGCCTACTCCGACCCCGCTGTAGTCGATGCTCGCACCATCGGTCGCTATGGCAACCAGGTCGCTACTCTCACTGTCGATCAGTCCTTGTACGGCCTGGTCGAGTTGTGCATTTACCGGCCCACGGTACTGCAACTCGAAAGATTTTGGATCATAAACAACCGCTTCATCGAGGCGGGTTAAGCCGAGGCTTTCAGAAACCAGTTGTGTATCATCCATCAGTACAGGCACACCTAATGTCTGTACCAAAGCATCCCGACCGATCGCTGCGCGGTCAGATCGCAGGCCAGGGTTCAACAGAAAGAATACAACCCCCTGGGTTTCATACCTGGATTGCAAGTCTGCTAATGCAGGTACGACTCCAATTGCCGTGGGCAGAATTACAATGGCGTTCTGGTCGTCATACCAGGCCATGTGATGCTGCACGCCGAGATGGTCGATTAATGAAAAATCGCCAATTCTTTCACCGGCGTACAAGTTGGTAGTAGTCGAAATCAGAGTTGCTGTTACAGAAAGGAGCAGGAACTTTTTCACGTATTGATCCCCTTTTAAAAATTGTGTCTGGGAGAGAATGGTATTGCTAGACGCCCTAGTCTACTGGTTTCTGGTGGGATTGCAGCTAATTTCTTACTTTTTTGTTACCAAGCTACACAAATGATCTGTAGGCTAGTATTCATGCAGGTTTTCAGACTTCGAAGCAAAATTTTTCCTGTGTATTGTAAATAAGCGAAATTTTCCAATCTGCTGCATCGATAACCCGGACAGCATTTAAATAGTTACTAGTTTTTCAAAATTAACCTGCAAGTCCCGAAATAGCTGGACCTGATTAAAAAGCGATCAATAGCGTAAAAAAATTCAAATACGTCGCAACATTCCCCTACATTTTGAGTTTATGCCGACCAACGTCGAATAAGAGTTGCAAGCCAATCAGTGTTGGCAACTGAAGAAATGGCACCCCATCGCTTCGATGAAGTGCTTCTGCGCAATGAATTTCTCCCTGTTAAGGCGCAGCAACAGCAGCAGGCACTTAGACGAATCCCGCTGACTTTGCAGTACTGGTAACTGACGCCTGTTTCGCATTAGACTCTGGAATATGCGGCCACGAAAATTCTCATGCAGCAAACTGCTGCTGGCATCGGCGATGGTTTCCATTTTGCCAATTGTGGCCGTGGCTCAGCCAGATTCGCAAGCCGCGCCCTGGTTTGGTATCGCCTTACCTCCGGCTCTTATTCCTCATTCCAATCCAGTCGCCATTGGCACCAGGGGGCCGGCACCTGCAGTAGTTCCAAAAGGTGAGGAGGAATATTTCGAACTGGAAGGGCGTCGGCTTGGCTATGATCTTGAGCGTATTGTCGACTTCTCCCGGCAGAGCAGACTGAACCAGGAATTTGGTTCTGATCAGCTCTGGGGTCGGGTCAGTGGTTTTTCTTCCGGTGAAAGCACGGTGCGCTGGGCAGCGGAGCGTTTACGTGACGCAGGTATAGAAGACGTCAGGTTTCAACGCTTCAACCAGGAACCCCAGGCCAGGCTGTGGCTCCCCCAGCAGTGGGAGTTGCGTCTGCTGGCCAACTCCCAGTTTGGTGAGGGGAGCGAAGACATCATTCTGCAGACAGCCATGCCACTGGCTCCTTCGGATATAGCGGGTGGCGATTTGACCGCGCCCATCGTCTACGTGGGCAAGGGCAGCGCGGCGGAACTATTAAACGTCGATCTGCAAGGGAAAATTGCCATCCAACACGTAACGCCCCAGGGACATCTGGTGTTTGAGCGAGGCACCGCAGTCCCCCAGGCAAGAGTACTTTTTGAGCGCGGTGCTGTAGCAGTAATCAATCTGGTAGACCTGCCTGGCAATCAGCGTGTTAGGGATTTCAGCAATTGTGGAGGACCCTGTTTTAACCTGGGTGGGCAAGACAGCTGGTTTCTCAGCCAGGTAATGAATGCTGCGGCCAATGGGGGTGTGTTCGAGCAATTGCAAATGCAGCTCAGTCTGCAATCTCAGACATATAACGATCTGAATGCCTTGAATGCGATTGGAGTAATTCCCGGTAGAGCAAGTGAGCAGACCATCGTATTAAATGCCCATGCCGATGCCTGGTTTGATGGCGCCGGAGACAATGGCGATGGCTTGTCGGTATTACTGGCGATGGCCCGGCATTTTGCAAAGCCGGAGAATCAATTACTGCGCACGTTGGTGCTGGTAGTGAGTGCCGGACACCACACTAGCGGTCTCAACGGACCGCGCAATGCAGTGCGTATGAACCCAGATGTGTTTCAGAATGCGCTG
>DMJN01000078.1 GCA_003451715.1 Gammaproteobacteria bacterium
GAATCCATGGAAGGCAATCCATTCTTTACCGATGCCATCAAGGAAAAAGCTTACGCTGCTGGCGCCGCCGCAGCCAGCAATATTGGCCGAGCCTACCAGGCGGGGGTCAACATAGCCTTCGGAACCGATTCGGCGGTGACTCCGCACGGATTGAACGCCCAGGAATTTGCACTCATGGTGCAGGTGGGATTCTCAGAGATGGATGCCATCTATGCAGCGACCATGGGTGCCTCAACGCTGCTCTCTCAATCGGAACAAATTGGCAGTATCGAAGTCGGAAAACTGGCGGACATCATTGCTACCGACAACAATCCTCTGAGCGACATAACGGAATTGGAAAATATCACTATGGTGATCAAGGGCGGCAAACTGATCAAGTCCCTATAAACACCGCCAATAATGGCCAACAAGAGAAGCCAGATGACCAGCAATGTAGCCGCGATTCAGATGGTCAGCAGTGCGGATGTCGATGAGAATCTAACGACAGCCCGTAGGCTCATCACCGCAGCAGCCGGACAGGGTGCGGAACTGGTCTTACTGCCCGAGGTTTTCGCCGTCCTCGAAGGCGGTCCCATGCGTCAGTACGGAGAAGTCGAGGGCTCGGGAAAGATCCAGGATTTCTTGTCGGAACAAGCCCGCAATAACAAGCTCATGGTGGTCGGGGGCACCATACCACTGATTTCCCGTCCGGCCCGAACCACTACGGATACCCCGGACATAATCGAAGGCAAGCGGGTTCGGCCTGCCTGCCTGGTATTCGACGCCGCAGGGAAACAGATTGCCCGCTATGACAAGATGCATCTGTTTGATGTGATGGTGGATGACAAGCAGGCGAAGTACTCAGAATCCCGCAGCTTTGAAGCCGGAACCGAGATCGTCTCCCTGGATACGACCCTGGGTGTTCTCGGACTGACTGTGTGCTATGACTTGCGTTTTCCTGAGCTTTATCGGGAACTGTTCCGGCGCGGAGCTGAGATTGTGACGGTACCGGCAGCCTTCACAATGGTAACCGGAGCTGCCCATTGGGAGAGTCTGCTGCGGGCGCGGGCTATCGAGAATCAGTGCTATATCATCGCCGCCGGACAGGGTGGCAGGCACAACGAAAAACGGGAGACCTGGGGCCATTCTATGGTCATAAGTCCTTGGGGATCCATATTGTCACAAGTCGATGAAGGCGAGGGAATTGCTCTTGCCGAGATAGATCTGGATTATCTGCAGGATATCAGAACCCGTATGCCCATAAGCGAGCAGCAAAAGCTGTAGATAGCCCATCTGCTTGCTCGGTTTAAGCCATATCATTTATGATGCCTCGTCCTGTAACGAGTAGTCGGTATCTCACCATTAACAAGAGTCTCCTGAGCAATCTCATCGCCGCAGGCCTGCTGGTGTTGAGCGTATTCATAAGCAGTCCCTATCAGGCTTATGTGCTGAATACCGGGCTGTTTGCGCTCTCCGGCGGCATCACTAACTGGTTAGCAGTTCACATGCTGTTCGAACCGGTGCCGTTGCTCTATGGTTCCGGTGTAATTCCTTTGCGTTTTGAGGAATTCAAGCTCGGTATCAGGAAACTGATAATGGATCAATTCTTTAATCATGATGATCTGGAGGTTTTTTTTCACGGTACCTCAGAGACTTCCGAGAAGCTGGGTGTTTCCCTGAAACGGGCTATCGATGAGCTGGATTTGGATGAAGCTTTTGAATCCTTGCTGGATATCATCATGGCATCTTCCTTCAGCAGCATGCTGGGTATGCTCGGAGGGCGGGATGCTCTCAATCCCCTGAAGTCGCCCTTTGTGGAGAAGATGCGCGAGTTTTTTAAGGATCAGTTTGCCGATTCTGAATTTCAGGAGCAGATTCAAAGTGCACTAAAGACAGCACTGGATGACGAGGCGATCCGTGCCAGACTGGAAAAGCTGATCGACCAGCGCCTTAACCAGATGACCCCCCAGATGGTGAAGGAGATAATCCAGGATATGATCCGCAAGCACCTCGGCTGGTTGGTGGTCTGGGGCTGTGCATTCGGGGGCCTGATTGGCCTGATCGTCACAGTAGTGATCGATTTGCAGAGCTGATTTTGCCGAATATTGGTCATTTTTTGATCAAATACAGCCAGGAACCCACTATTACTAATGGAATTCCCATTCAATTAACAGAAATATTCGGTTCGGTGGGTGTAAATCCAAAAGGACTGTATTACAATAGCGCCCGTTCAAAAATGGGGGGTCAAAAATTCACTGCCTGGCAGTGTTTTTTTTGGATTTTCTGAATTATTAATCTTTAACAGAATTGAGTGAGTAATATGGCACGACCAGTCGAATTCGATGAGAGCAAAGTTTTAACTAGCGCAATGGAGCAGTTCTGGCGGGAAGGATATGAAGCTAGTTCGGTCCAGAAGCTTTTAGATTGCACGGGAATCAATAGAGGCACTCTCTATAACTCCTTTGGTGATAAGAATACGTTATTCAAATCCTGTGTAGATCAATACAACAGGCTTGTAGAGAAACAAATCGCTAATTCTTTAAAAAATGAGAAATTGCAGGCATGGGATGCGATTAAAGCCTACTTCGATGAGGCGGTAATCAATGTTTCCAACAAACGTCGTAGTATGGGTTGCCTGTTGGCCAATTCATTGTGCGAAAGCATAAACTACGACAGAGACATGAAGAAAGTGGTAAGAGCTTCGCTGGCAATCATTCGCAAAGCGCTGGTTTTACGACTGAAGGAAGCTCAGAAGAAAGGCAAAGTGAAAAAAGGCATAAGTGTCGAGTTTGCAGCCGACGTGTTGATGAACAGCTTGCACGGTGTGCGGGTAAATTCTCGCGATGGCAAGAATGCCAAACAGCTGAATGAATTGATCAAGCACACAATCAATTCACTGAAAAAGTAAACCAATCCCACATATATAGTGGGAATTGAATAATCAGGCTCCACGCCACAAAGACAGGGGAGGGATTGACCTCCCTTGTTTTGTTTGTCTGAACAAGGTCTTAGCCAGCCGGTTGCTTCTGACGCAATCGCTGATATACTCTGGCTTCTAATCAGTTTTTACGCGCTTTAAAGTGTTACTTTTTGCACATTTGCACGTGTATAAAAAACGATAGAAGGTACGACGATGAAGAAGATTGCAGGTCGAAAATCAGTAGATGACGCCAAGATCGATTTAACACCGATGCTTGACGTGGTGTTTATCTTGCTAATTTTCTTTGTTGTTACTGCTACGTTTCTTTCAGAAACTTCCATTAGTGCAGCCAGTAGCGATAACAATGAAAACGAGCAACCGCCTGAAGATGACGATAAGAAGAATATTCTTTTCGAGATTGGGCCGAACAATGAAATTATTTTGAATGGCAACCCCCGTCCCGTAATTGCCACTCAAATTCGATCCAATATTGACCAGCTCAAGGCAGAAAACCCTGCTGCTTCGGTCATTATTCAGCCGAACCATGAATCTGATGTTTCGACCCTGGTGATGATCATGGATGCTGCCCGCCAGGCTGG
>DMJN01000118.1:0-18920 GCA_003451715.1 Gammaproteobacteria bacterium
GCATCCTCGATGCTGAATTCATAGAGAATCTGCGCATCGGAGACACGGGTAAATCTTTCCAGCACTCGGGCATCGACGGATAGACTGATGCTCGCTTCCGCCTGCAGAGGACTGAAGTTCGTCGTCTCAACCACCAGAGTGTCACCATCCCAGAATCCCACCGATTCCCCAAACAGGGGAGTAAGCGCCTGCATCTTGTGATCGCTGTTCAGCGGCACGATGCGCGCATGGCTGATCATCTCGGTATGAAACACCACGTAGTCCGGAGTCTGCACAATCTCGTAGTTGTTGTTATACAGCCCGTTGATCATGGGCGGGCCGGTTCGCAAGCCAGTACTGATGCAGCGCTCAGCAAGCGGCCGGGATTCCGGACCATCGAAACCGGAATTCTTCTGCCTGAGTGCGGCCTTCAGCTGTCTACCCTGTTCGCTATAGGGAATGCGCCCATCCGCCGGATCGACGATCCAGGAGGTGCGGTACTCGCCGTTAATCACGCCGAAGCGGGTGCCGGGATCTATCCAGAAGGCATTGTAGCCACGACCCCGGGGCAGATCGGAACCGTCTGGCAATTGACCGGCGACCATATTGTCGTCCGTGGCCAGCCTCACGTTCTGTGGATGTTCATCGGTGGCGCGGTTGATTTCATCGTCACTCAGCACCAGAGAATCATAACGGGAGTTGCGCTCCAGTGTGGTAATCGATGCATTCGACCAGGTGCCCTGCAGGTTTGGTTTGCCGTGCGCCGTGCGTGGTGGTTCATAAGCTTGTGCACTGGCTAACGGGGCTATCAGCAATAATGCGATAAGTCCGGCGTTTAACACGAAGATATTTTTCATGATTGAATACTCACCAGTGAAGTCTTGTGCCTATTGGCTGAGTCCATTTTTAGCATGGGTCAGGGTTATTTACCACGCATTGCCTTCAATTCCTCGGCGCAACTTAACAACTGAAACAAGGCTCCATTAAGTTGTGAGTGTCCGTTGTAATTCAGCCACTTCAAGGTCCAGCCGCAGGGGCTGCTGCACCGCCACCGGTATCACCCGCTCCACCGCTGAACACCGGTCTAGGTCCGGAATCGTAGGGTCCGGAACCGTACACAGAACTACCGAATCCCCCGTTGTCTGTGTTACGAAATCCCCTGTTTATATATTCCTCATAATAAACAGCGTCGGGAATCAATCCAAACCGTACTGCAGTAAGGAAGTCAACTTCATCAAGCTCTGCCTCGAACAGTCCATCAAGTTCCTTCTGCAATGTATTGCGATATACCAGAGCAACGGACAGTTCCTCATTGTCCTCGGCAACTTTTGTGATTTCTTCGTTGAGCTGGTCATACAAATCCCGGGATTGACGCATAGCTCTTTCTTCAGACACTGTCTCGCTAATGAATCGGGCTAGAAAAACCGGCTTACATAACTGCCTGGCAACCAACGTATCTTCGCCAGTTTCTCGTTCGCAATTCAGATCAAAAGTATCCCCGGTGTTCAACTCATTAAAAAGACCAAAAGCTGCTGCTTCAACCAGTTCCATCTTGTAAATGATTGATCGAAGCGTTCGATCGCCAAGAATCAGCGGCCGGTCGAGCGAGACGTCGTTTGTATCACCTTCCAATGCTGATTTCTGAATTGCTAGAGCCTCTAAAAACTCTAGAAGCGACTCCGCTGTCCCTGGCATTTCATCTCCATTCGCAACTTCTTCGATTTCAGAGTGCTGCGTTGACCCGGTTCGATCGAATCCGACGGTATCTGTGTTTTGGGAAAAGGCGTTGAATGAAAACAGCATGAAAGATGCAGCGCTTGCCGTACTCGTGATACTCCTGAAAAACTTTGCGCAGTTCATGGCAAACCCTCTTCTTTTTTAGTGGAGATCTACAAATTCTGCATGAGATGGAACGAAAGGTAAAGAGTCAGAGGTAGGACTTTACGGCATCGCCTCCTACCGGAATGAGCTTGCCCAAGCTCGACTATTCATAACCATAGGGACAGGCGCATTTACTATGCCGCCTGACAGTAAAAACACGCCGATCAGGTAGGCGAATTTTTCGGCTTTTCGAAGAAATAGTCGAAACCGGTAAACGGCCAAAACGGCGAAGTTAAAACCTTTCGGTGTTGAGAATTACAGACCTACCTTGACTCCTGCTCTTGTCTGCGGGCACCGGCAAGAATGCCCGGTAGCGCATAATTTCCTTCATGACAGGCATATTCGTACAATGCCCCCTCTGCAGTTCGCATGGGAATCTGAGCTGACCAGGCCTGTGAATAAGCCTCATCGTCCTCCACGGTAAATTCGTAAAGCAGCTCATCTTGCCCGGTACGGGAAAAACGCTCGATAACTTTTGCCGATGACGGTAAGTAGAGTTGGTGTTTTATGGCGAAACGAAAACTTTGCTGGGGGTGAAAATTGACTGTCTCAACAACCAATGTATCGCCGTCCCAGCGTGCTATCGAATCTCCGAGCCATGGCTTGAAATCAGAACTCCTATGCTCGGAATTCAATCGAATAATGCGCACATCATGATTCATCTCCACCAGTATCATCACGTAGTCTTCATTCTGTACGATCTGATAGTGGTTGTTATAGAGCACCGGCAGCATTGGTGGACCGCCGCTCGATCCAAAACCCACCATGCACCTTTCGCCGAGAGGGCGCTGTTCCGGGCCATCATAGCCACTGTTTAGTCCGTAGGCGGCAAATGCCTGTCCAGCAGCAGCCGTATAAGGAATCTGGCCACTGCTAGGCTCCACAATAAATGAGGTTCGGTATTCCCCGTTTACCCGGGCGATCTGCCTACCTGGATCTATCCAGAACGCATTGTAGCCGGCATCGGCATCACCATCGGTAGGCGCAGACCGATTTGGATCGCTGGGTAAATCATCGAGATCACTGATTAAGTTTAACGGCGCTGTCTGCTCCAGCCTTCTCGCTTCTTCCACCGAAACTACCAGTTTTTCTCCCAGCGCTGGATCTCGCTCCAGGGTAGTGATTGTGGCAGAGCTCCAAACTCCTTGTAGGTCGGGAACGCCACTGGCTGTTCGGGGTATTTCCCAATTATCTTGCGTCAATGCACTGCTGCTCGCTACCAATAGACAGCTGATGCAAGCAATCCTTCCAATATTCAAAATTTGCATAACTTCCCCCAGAGAGTACTTCACTTACAGAGTTCGGCAGATAAAAATGTTAAACGACAAGACGATGCATTTCAACCAACATGGGAACAGGCGCAGGTTCTACCTTACTCATCGTCAACTCTGTTCTGCCGCTTTAAAACTGTCAAGCCTCACAGCTACCAAGCTACCCAGCGCAGCCATCGGCAAGTAGGCGAGCAACAGATCTGCTGCTATGAACCACTCCGGCGCTGGAATCATGAAGGCATTTGCTATGCCGCCTAACAGAAAAAACACGCCGATCAGGTAGGCGAATATCTGTTTGTGGCTGGCCGCAATCATGTGGGCAATAACAGCACCTGTTGCAGTACCCAGCGCATGTGCCAGAAAAGGAAAAAGAAAATGATGAGGTTCAAAAAGGTTCATCGATGCAGCCAGACTCTCGGTACTGGTAACATCCACTCCTGCGGGGGCTGGTATGACAGATGAGCCTCCTATAATAAGACCCATATTCACCAGTCCTCCGATAAATCCTCCAAGCAGCACTGCCAGTATATTTCTGCCAATTGTTTTCATAACATACCTCTTAGGGTATTTTTGATGACAACCATTGAACAGCTGATACTCAGAGAAACAATCTTATGGAGCGGCGATGACCTTGCGAATTCGGCCGTCGCCCTTGGTCAGGAAGTACAACTCCCCCTGAGAGTCGATGCCCAGGCGTAAATCAGCCCGGTTGCCGCGGCCATAGGTATTTGGAAATCCTATGGCATCGGCGACGTTTCTTTCATACCCCGCAAAATTGACACGCAGTTCGCTGATGATGGCCGGATTGCCTGGCTGGAGATTATCCGTGTCGATATAGAAGACCCGACCGGTCACCATGTCGGTGAAGATGGCCTTGCCCTGCAGTTCAGGAATGGCCGTGCCTCTATAGACAAAAACGCTGCTGATAGCGTTGCCCTCATCGTGGTCGAACTGGGCCACCGGGTAGGTGAATTGCTGTTCGTCGACCGGTAGCGGGTACACGGGATTGGGTCTGACCCCACCGATGCCGAAGGCAGTGGCAAAGGTACCCTCCCGCAGGCGCCAACCGTAGTTGGCACCGGCAATGCCAATATTTACCTCTTCGATCTGGGCCTGGCCAATATCGCCGATGTACATGGTGCCGTCAGAGTCGAATGAAAATTGCTGGGGATGGCGCAGACCGTAAGCCCAGATCTCCGGCGCAATATCGGATTCGCCCACAAACGGATTATCGCCTGGAATGCCGTATGCAGTACTACCGCTATCATCCAGCGGATCGATACGGAAAATACCGGACATGGGCTCACTCCGTGACTGACCGCGCTCCCGGGGATCGTTAGCGCCGCCGCCATCGCCGAAGCTGGCATACAACAAGCCGTAATCGGCACTACCTTCCGCGGCTGAGTAGTTGAAGGAGAGGGTTCCAATATTATGATTCTGATCAAACTGACCCATGCGGAACAACTCCCGCGAAGTGCCTGAGAAAACATCGGCAGTGGGATCGTTCATAGTCCATTCCCGAATCACACTCTCATGATTAGCCGCATCATCATCGAGGTAATTTGCCACGCCGCTGTCGGAGCTGGCACTGTAGGCGGTATAGAATTTTCCAAATCCCGGTTTGCCGAGGGTGGCGAATTCTGGATGAAAAGCAAATCCTGCCAGACCGGTTTCATTGGGAAACATGGAATCATCAAAATTTATCGCCTGCTCACGGACATCCAGCAACACAGTAGGGGTAGCACCGCTTTCATTGGTAACATAAAGCAGCCCTCGTAAATCGTTGATGACCAACCGGCCGGAACCATCGGGAATGGGTAACATGTACTGAATGCGGGCGTAGGCGGTATTCGTCTGGCGCGGATTACCGAAATCCACACTCTGGGGAATCCTGGTGAATTCCTCCAGCGCCACTGCAATATTGCCCTTCTGAATTTTTTCAGGAATGGGATCCAGCAGCGGTTCCGGCCCGGACTCCGCAGCAAATGCGGTGGCTGTTATTCCAATTGCGACGATTAAAAGAGAAACTGTTGTTTTCATGAGATTGTTCCGTTTGCTAAATTACACCCCTTAACGACCCGATGCGAGTTAGTTGGGCTGTTTTATGCGACCATGCAATCACAATTTGGCGTGACTTAACAAGATCATAAGACACAATTGGGGGATGAAGTACCAGCAATGCCTGAAACCAACTACCAGACGCTTCGCTACGAAGTGGCAGAACAGATCGCCAGGATTACCCTCGATCGCCCCCCTGCCAATCTTATCAATCTGCAAATGACGGAGGAATATCATGCGGCCCTGCGCCATGCCGATGTCGATCCCGATGTTCGGGTCATCGTTCTGTGTGGTGCCGGAGACGGCTTGTCGGCTGGGGTGGATCTAAAATACCTGGAAAATTTCAACTCGGCGGAAATGAAGGTGTATCTGCGGCTGTTTTATGTGGGCACCATGAAACTGGTAAGAAGCCTGAGCAAACCCATTATTGCCGCCGTGCATGGCTACGCACGGGAAGGCGCCTGCACGCTGGCGTTTGCCTGTGACATGATTATAGCCGCTGACGATGCCGATTTCGGCTATCCTGGAGTGCTCAACCTCGCCGCGCCACCGGGGATGCACGTGTGGATACTGCAACGACTGATCGGGCGCATGAAGGCTGCCGAATTGATCTTTACCGGCAAGGCTCTCGGTGCTGCTCAGGCAGAACGCATGGGATTGATTACCAAGGTGGTGGGTGCCGGCTGCCTGCTGTACGAAGCCGAAAAAATAGCACAGCGCATGGCACAGATGTCACCACTGGCATTGCGGCGCACCCGTGACCTGATGTACCAGATGGAAGATATGAATTTTGATGAGGTACCCGAAGCCGCCGTGGAGGCTCTGTCTGCGGCATTCGACAGCGAAGACAGCAAGGAAGCCCGCAAAGCTTTTATCGAGAAACGCAAGCCGGTCTGGACCGGAAAATAGCTACCCAGGGCGTTCGAGCCGGTCTCAACCAGTGCTGGCACGCAGCGATACGAATCTGTAAATCTCGATTGTCCTCTCCTTATTGCAAGGGTAGACTTATTGGCACGAAGGTATAACAATCGTCAGTTCAAAGTCAGTAAGTGAGAGTTGTAGCAGTGATTCACGTAGAAACATCAAGATCAGCCAGTCGAAAGCTTTTCGCAGTCATCTTCCTCGCAACAATCCTGAGTAGTTGTTCATTTCCAGGTATTGCTCTGTTTGGCAATGATACAGGTACCGCACTGGGTGTCGGTGAAGAAGTCTCGCTGAAATTTTTCACCAATGATGCCAATTTTGATTCCGGGGTAGGCTTGCAATCTGGCGCCCGGTACGCGCTGGAAGTCAAAACTCTGAGCTACTGGATTGATAGCTCAATCGAAGATAATGAAGACGGTGAACCTCTAGACGAACGCGGATTTTCCGATGCCCGTATGGCGCGTCAGCTTGCCAAGGGATTTATCCCTCTTGGTCTGGCTCGACTCACCAAACGATCGAAGCAACATCACTGGTTTGAGCTGATGCTGATGCAATACAACTGCTCGCGCGACAGCCTGCAAGGAGTAAGCGATTTAGGCGTTGATGAGGAAAGCGGTGTTTATACCTTCGTCGCAGCATGTGACGGCAAGCTAACCCTGTTTGTTAACGACAGCCATGGCTTCTATGGCAATAACGTAGGATTTGCCAATTTGTCCCTGTCGAGGGTAAATTAGTTGTCGTCACTCTATTGATTCATGGGGCTGACCGATGCACACATTACAACAGATTCTCAATCACAAAAAAGTCAACGAAATCTGGCATACGTTGCCGGATGCCACAGTTTATGATGCCATTCAAATGATGGCCGACAAAAAGGCCGGTGCCTTACTGGTAATGCAGGGTGGTGCTCTCAAAGGCATTATTTCGGAGCGGGATTACGCCCGCGAAGTCATCTTAAAAGGCCGATCCTCCAGGGAGACTCGCGTAGAGGAAATCATGACTGGCAAAGTGATTTCGGTTACATCTTCTGAGAGCGTTGAGGTTTCTCTTGCTATCATGACCAAGCATCAAATCCGCCATTTACCCATTGTCGATGATGACAGAGTAGTTGGAGTCGTTTCCATCGGTGATCTTGTTAAAGACATAATCAGCGACCAGCAGTCAACCATAGAACAATTGGAAAACTACATCCGCAGTTAGCTTTGAGAGAGTGTGTATCCACCCCTCTTGCTCATAACGAACAGAAGCTTCTGGTTGATACACGCGGGCTGTTCGCCGAGCACGTGGCTGACATAGACGATCTGGGTAGTAGTTTGTTGTGCGATGAGATCCAGCATGCCCAGTATCAATTCTCGATGATAATCATCCAAGCCGACGCAGGGTTCATCGAGTATTAATATACGAGGGTGTTTGACCATGGCCCTGGCGAGTAGCACAAGGCGCTGTTGACCAAAGGAAATCTCGTGGTAGTAGCTCTTTTCGAATGAGGCGATGCCAAAAGCCTGCAACCAGTTCCTCGCGACCTCCCATTCTGCTGCTCCACTATCATCATACAATCCAACTGAGTCATAGAAGCCGGAAACTACGACATCTAGCACCTTCCATCCCTTCACATACCTGTTATGTAATTCGTTAGACACGACGCCAAAGTGGGCTTTCACATCCCAGACGGTTTCACCACTACCTTTACAGCGGCCAAAAAGATACACCTCCTGGCCATAGCCTTTATGGTTTTCTCCGTCGATGAGACTCAACAACGTGGATTTTCCACATCCATTGGGACCCTCGATTAACACGTGGTGATCCTCTTCCATGCGCCAGCTGATGTCGTCCAATACCTGCAGTTCCCCATAACTGGCATCGACATGTTCCAGTCTGATCAAGGCTTGTTTCGCCGTTACAGTTATCCGTTCACCAGGAATTTTAGCCGGGATCTTTTCCGGTAGAACGGGATTGCCCGCAAGCAAGTGTCTGAAATCATCACTACTCGCTACTTTTGTGTGAGAACCCTGACAGAGCATTTGTAAATCTTCCATAACAGCCATGTGAGTCACACCGGGTAAGATATCGCTGGCACGCCGGCAGAGTTGCAAGCTCGAGAACCCATCATGCAGGAATTTTTCGATACAACTGGCAATACGCTGTTGGGAATCGATATCGATACTCTCTAGCGGATCATCGAGTATCAGCAACTGGGGTGCCTGGGGTCGCTGAGCGTATAGAGCCCTGCCAAGTAACACCCTGCGCACCTGTCCGGACGAGAGAAAGCGAATACCCTTTGCGGCGACCGCTGCCAGGTCCAGGGTAGCGATAAGCTCCGCTAACAAACGATCGTCGTGCTGGTGGTTGGGCCGCGACGATTGTATCAACTCCTGTACCAGGGTTCCGGAGTCCTGAGCATCTGCACTGTACTCACTGATATCCAGCCGATTGTCTCTGGCCCACAGCCGCTGCTGTTCTTCGAAGGAAACGATGTGAATATCACGCTCCGGATCAAATTCGGCGGCATATTGCACATAGTTCCCGGACTCGATTCGTTTACCGGCCAGCAGGTTTGCCAGCAGTGTTTTGCCCGCTCCATTGGGCCCGAACAGACACCAGTGCTGCCCCTGGCTGATCTGAAAATCTTTAATTCGCAGAACCTGGTGTCTGCCGATGCGACACTGGGCATTACAAATAGATACTAGTGGTGAATTCGAAATAGGGGGCACTCACAAAATGAATCAGGCAACACATTCTAGTTCTTTAGCCAATCCAATGCAGCACGCAATCTCATAGGCTACAATTCACACCCTGTCTCGGACTGAGGGTTAGAACATTTGAAAATCTGGGTAGATGCCGATGCCTGTCCGGTAGTGATCAAGGACATCCTGGTTCGAGCCGCGGAGAGAACCGGCGTCGAGCTGACATTTGTCGCAAATCAAGCCATTGAAGTGCCGCCCCATTCCAATATCAGGTCCATCCAGGTGCAGGCAGGATTCGACGTGGCCGACGACGAGATCGTCACCAGATGCAGCGACGGGGATTTAGTAATAACCAGCGATATTCCACTGGCAGCTGAAGCAATCGAAAAAGGTGCCCTGGCGCTATCAACCCGGGGCGAGCTGCACACCAGTAGCAACATTAAGGCACGCCTGAACATGCGGGATTTCCTGGACACCATGCGCGCCAGCGGCGTCAATACCGGAGGCCCGCCGGCCATGAACCACAACGACCGCAAAACATTCGCCGATCAATTGGATAGGTTGTTAGCCAAGCGTTAGTGTCCCCTGCATTGCTTTTAACTGGCGTTACCCGTAAGCTGCGCGCCATGGAATTTGCCCCACTCGATATCATCAGTTTCCTGTTCTTCTTATGTAGCTGGTTTGGCTACGCCCTGTTCGCCAGAATAGCCGCCAGGAAGCGCAATAGCCTGGCCAGCGTACTGTATCGCTACCGCCAGGAATGGGTGCGTAAACTCAGTAACAGCGGTATGAGCGAGGTGGATGCAGAGTTGCTGGCCAGCCTTGAGAAACAAGTGTCTTTTCTTGCCAGTACATCGCTGCTAATTCTGGCCAGCCTGGTAACGGTACTGAGTACCGCCAGCGATATGTTCATGAATATTTCCACGCTGTGGTTCGTCGACGAAGTGCCCCTGCAAGTAGTACAGTTAAAACTGTTGCTGATGATTTTTATTTTCATTTATGGATTCTTTACCTTCACCTGGTCGATACGACAATACGGATTTTGTTTTATCCTGTTCGGATCATCATTCCATACGGTGAAGTACTACAAGGAAGCTGAGCACTACAAGGCGATCGCTGCACAGAGAAACTTCAAAGCCATGACCAAGGTGCTGGACCGGGCCGCGCACAGCTATAATTACGGCATCAGGGCCTATTATTTCGCGATGGCGGCCCTGGCCTGGTTCATCAATTCCTGGTTCTTTATGATCGCCTGTGCCGTCGTCATCGTTGTGCTGTATCGTCGTGAATTCAAATCAAGCTCGCTGCAGGCGATGGTCAGTGCACGCCTGGTGGATAACGTGCACGACGAAGATGCGATCGACTTCGATTGAATTTCCTGTCCGCGAATCAGGGCCGCTTTCCCAGGGCTCGTTGCATGACTTCGTGCTGAATAGTCATCATGTGACCAATCGAACGGCGCCAGTATTCTGAATTATGCCGCCCACGACTCTGCATGTAGTCGAACGGTACATTATTGACCATCAACAGCTGAGCCAACTCTCGTGCTTCGCTTATCAGACCATCTTCAGTACCTGAGTCCACATAAATATGTGGCATCTGGCTCCTTGGCACATTGTAGATAATTTGAAACGGATCATATGCCTCGGCCTGCTCTGCGGTTTCGAAGTCAATGCCTTGCGGAGTACGCTCTTGCTGAGTGCTGAATCCTGGAATATCGATGATCTCGGAGATAAAGGCATCCGCCTCGTCGAGACGTGCCTGTTGCTCCGGGCTTCGCTCCCCGGGTGTGCGTTCTACACCAGCACGAATTTCTTCCGCCCGCGTGCGAGCAAAACTCAAGGCTCCACTGGTACTACCAATGGAGATAAACATGTCGGCGTGTCTCAATCCTAATGAAAATGCAGCAAAGCCGCCCATCGATAGGCCGGAAATCGCGCGGCCTTCCCGGTTGGCTTCTGTACGAAAATTCGCGTCAACATGGCCAATCACGTCCTCAATCAGATGATCTTCCCAATTGTTCTGCTGGCCGCCTGCACTGCTGGCATAGTTGACAAACCAGCTATTGCCGCCATCTGGCAACACCAGGATCAGCTCATCGAGATTGCGGGCATAAAAAGCGCCCGCCAGGTTTCTGCCCCATACCGTATAGTTCTGCATGTAGCCATGCAGCAGATAGAGCACAGGGTAAGATCTCTCGCTAGTGTGGTAGTCCGAAGGCAGTACGATATCGAACTTCATCATGCGGTCTACCGCCGGACTGAAAAATTCCACCGTTTCCAGTCCGGGCGGGATGGGCGCAGCAATCGGAACGCGCACCGCGTTATCCTGCGCCAGCGCACCGTTCAGCAGCGCAACAAACGCGGCAATCGCGACAATAACTTTGGCTAGACGAGAAATATTCATCATGATTCAAACGAGCTTGCTGGGTTCCTGCCACGGGTTATAGCACTATTTGGCTTCTTCCGCTCCTAATACCTATCCCAGGTTCTAACCGGGCGCAGGGGGTGCTATATTTTTACGGATACAAGCGAGAACGAACGAATCACACTGCAGTAAAGAGAAGGAATCAAGCGATGAAAATTTTAGTAAAGTCTCTGCTACTCATTATCTATAGCGTTTGCCTAAGCACTGCCGCTGCCCAGGGCAATGCTGAGGACGAAGAGCGGCAGGCAATTCTGGCGGTGGCCGATGCTTTCTTCGAAGCACTGGCGAACCGAGATCGGGCCGCCCTGGAAGCGATCCTGGTTCCCGGTTCTCTGAATATTTCCACATCCCAAAGTGCCAACGGTGATACCAATTATTCCATAAGAGATTACCAGGAAATGGTGAGTTCGCTCTCCACGCCCGGCGGTTCCCGTACCGAACGCTACTGGGACGCCACGGTATTGATTCAGGGCAACATAGCCGTGTTCTGGGCACCCTATGATTTTCATGTGGAGGGCGAATTCAGCCACTGCGGCATCGATTCATTCCAACTGGTGAAACAACAGGGGCGATGGTTGCTCAGTAACCTGAGTTGGACTATAGAACCCAGTGGCTGTGCCGAGAGTCCTTTAGGACCTCTGCGTTAGCAAGAACTGCTAACTACGCAAATAGGACGCACCATTCACATCGATAATAGTGCCGGTGGAAAATTCGGCCCCTTCCGAGCAGAGAAACAGCACTGCGTGGGCCACTTCCTCCGGTTCGGCCACGCGATTGAACGGACTCTGGGCTCTTATCTCATCGCCTTCCTCGCTTTGCAGTCTGTCTGCGGTGAGTTCGGTATTCACGAAACCGGGAGCAACCGCCCCAACAAAGATGTTATGGGGAGCCAGTGCCACAGCCAGGGATTGGCTCAGTGCATTCAGACCTGCCTTGCTGGCGCCGTAGGCAGGCTTTAAGGGTTCTCCGCGAAATGCGCCTCCCGAAGTGACGTTTACGATTCTTCCACCCCCTGTTTCGATCATGTGTCGAGCTGCACAGAAACAGACATTAGCCGGGCCACTGAGATTGGTATCGAGTGTCTGGCGCCAGGCAGCTTGCCAATTCTCAAAGGATGTAGACTCGATTGGATGGTAGATACCGAAGCCGGCATTATTCACTACTATATCCAGGCTTTCGAAGCTGCTTAGGACTGAATTCACAGCCTCGCTAACTTGTTGCGCGTCGGCTATATCTGCCTGGATGCCAAGGTGACCGGTTCCGTTCAGTGCAGCCAGCGTCGCATCGGCGGCGGCCTGGTTGGCGCGATACAGAATGGCAACTCTGGCGCCCTTCTCTGCAAATGCTGTCGCAATGGCACGACCAATTCCTCGCGAACCACCGGTGACCAGAACCGTCTTGCCATTGAAATTCATTGCTGTCTTTTTTAGTTAAGCCGAAGCGCTAAGCCCATCCATTTGAGCCAGCCTGCCGATCAATTCTTCCACCCGGGTGCTGTAACCCCACTCGTTATCATACCAGCTCACTACTTTGACAAGATTGCCATCCTGCACCAGCGTCAGCGGCGCATCGAAGATGCTGGAATGGGGATTGCCGATAATATCGCTGCTGACGATCTCTTCTTCCGAATAAGCCAGTATGCCACTCATGGCGCCGAGCGCTGCGTCACGCATGGCCTCGTTCACAAGCTCAGCGGTAACAACTGCTTCGAGATCCACGGTCAGATCCACCAGGCTGCCATCGGGCACCGGCACGCGCATCGCCATGCCATCAAGTTTGCCCTTCAATTCAGGCAATACCAGGCCGATTGCCCTGGCGGCACCCGTGGACGTGGGCACGATATTGGTGGCGGCATGACGGGAGCGGCGCTTGTCTTTGTGGGGGGAGTCGATCAGCCGCTGACTGGAGGTATAGGCGTGCACCGTTGTGAGCAATCCCCGTTTGATGCCGAAATTTTCATGCAACACCTTAGCCAGCGGTGCTGCGCAGTTAGTAGTACAGCTGGCACTACTAATGATGGTACTGTCTTCAGTCACCACATGATCGTTGACACCGGTAACCAGCGTGGCATCCAAGAGATCCTTGCAGGGTACAGTCAGCAGAACCCGCCTCGCACCAGCGGCCAGATGTTTGTTCAGATCATCGAGATAAGGAAACACGCCGGAGCTCTCGATAACATAGTCAATCTGCAGCTCTTTCCATGGCAGCCTGGCTGGATCTTTCTCGCACAATACCTGGAAGGGATCATCATCGATAACAATCTGATCACCACCATGGCTCACCTTTCCGGCGTAGGTTCCGTGGGTGCTGTCATATTTGAGGGCGTAGGCGAGTTGGTCAATGCTGGCAAGATCATTTACCGCAACCACATCATAATGCCCGCGCATCTTGGCGATACGCATGATGGTGCGGCCGATACGGCCGAATCCGTTAATCGCGATGCGTGGGACAGTCATTTAGTTTGCTCCGTTTAAATTGCTGAGAAAATTCAGACAAGCGTCTCTTCCGAGTTGGCGCCGTATCCCGATCCTGGTTTTTCCTGTTCACGTGTAGTCATGTTCTATTTCGAATTCAGTTTTCACTAAAGTGGCGTAAACGTATTCATACCATCCATGCTTAATACTGTGCCAGGTCTCCCTATTTGTTCACTCTCTGTCATGGATTGCAGCAATGCAGGATCCGCTGGCGTATTCGCAACAAACCGATTGTCGTTGTTGGCAAGGCGGCCAACTATAATACCTTTTTCTGGTACACCCCGATTAAAGCACACCGTGTAGGTTTCAATCGTCGCATTTCCCTGAGGTGTCTCGGTAAACGGCGGACTCTCCATACTATCGATCTCCGCCTGATAACTGGATGGTTTCTCACGTTGCCATTTCCCCTGCAGCGGGATTGCCGAGTAAACACCGGTGGCGTGCTTGCTCAGGTAGCCGCCATTGGCTGTAACCAGGCCATACCGGGTGGCATTCGCCCTGAGCAAAGGCAGCATGCTGGCTACACCATGCAGCGTGTAATTATTGCCTGGCCCACCGAAGAAGGGCAGCCCGCCGGTAACGGTAAATCCGCGAGGATCATCGTAGGACAATCCCAGTTCATCACAGGCTATTTCTACCGCCGAAGGAAAGCAGGAATAGCAATCGAAATAAGCCATGTCATCCACAGACTTGCCTGCCATTGCCAGTGCTTTCTGCGCATTCAGCTCAAGCGCTGGAGCCGAGGAATAATTCACCCGCTCACTTACCATCAGCTTCTCATTGGCCTCGCCGCAGCCGTGTAGAAAAACCCATTTCGATTGCGCGATACCCAATTCCCTGGCCTTGGCAACCGATGTCATGATCACGGCGGCACCCTGGTTTACACTGTCCATGGCATTCATCCACTTCGGATAGGGGTAACAGATCAGGCGATTCTCGGGACTGACCGTGGTGAGTTCCCGGGCGTTACGCCGCACGCCATAGTAGGAATAGGGATTGTCTGCTGCGACTTCGCTGAAGTTCTGGAAGAGTTGACCCATCTGCAGCATGTGCTGGTCCAAAGAATTCCCCTGTTTCGCGCGCAGCGCATTCTCGAACAGCGGGTAGGTTTGAATGGGTATGCCAATACCGTGGGCGAATTCATGGGGCGTCATCAGTTTCTCACCCAGCCCACGGTCTTCCTGTGAACCGGGGTCATGTTCCTGCCAGTCCAGCATGATGTCGGCACGCAGTGCCCGTTGTGCTGTCTTGATCGCTTCGGAACCGGCAATAAGGGCCACGGCGATATCCCCTTCACTGATGCGTTCGGCGATTTCGTTTATGTATTTCTGGGGTGTATTGCCCCCCACGTTGCCATAGACCGCATTAACCGGATCAGCCCCGATACGGCGGGCAATGGCACGAGGCGGATTCTCAGCCCGTCCGAAGGGAATCTGCAGGCGCGGCCGGTTGGTGGAGTCGGGGAAGATGCGGATGGCGAAAACCGTATCGATGTGTGCCGCCAGTTCCGATCCAATGCCGCTATCCGCAAGCGCCGCACCGGCAGCTAATGCCGCGATACCCATCGGTGGATGGGCCTCTTCGGGGGGGACCTCTTTCTCGGTAAACTGGCCGGCGCCCACCAGTATTGGTGTCGAATCTTCCACTAGTTGCTGACATCCCGTGTCGGCACCATGAGTGAGCGAAACTCGACACCCCAGCGGCCATCCACCTTACTTAAGGTCCACATTGCCGGTACGCGGCGATAGACGTCCCCTTCCCGGTTCACACGCTCGAAGGCCAACTCGAAGATAACCTTGGCCGGTGACACGCTCACTGGATTCAGGTCTTGAATAATGCTGTGATCCCAGCCTTCGGTTTCTCGCATTGCCGTAAAGTTTGGACTCATCAGCGGCGAGGCTTCCGTTGTAGCTTCGATAAAGCTGGCGTTGTTCATCATCGCTTGCGGCATATGCACAACCCGACGTAGCGCCACAGGGTCGGCCGCATTGAAAGCTGCGAAAAAACTATAGACGGCCCCGGTTGCCTCCTGCACTGCCAGCGCAATCTCACTTGCATCAAACTGCGCCGGATTTGGCACACCGGAACGATACTGCATGCCCCACTTGCCATCCTGCTCGCTAAAGACATAGAACACGTGACCGGTCTGATAGGTCTCACCACTGGCGTTCTTGCGACTGAAGTCGACACCGAAATTCACCTTGTTCGGCGACACCTGGTAAGTAGTCACCCTATCGAACGTACTACTAGCCCAGCCCTGCCGCCTGAGCGAATCGAAATCCTGCCTGAATTCCCGGGGCTGGTGGGCAATCACAAGCATACCGGCGGCATGGGTGACATGGGGGTAATTGAGCGCTTCCCGCACATTGGCGATGTCGCCAGAATTCCAGGCGGTGAGAAACTCCGCCAGGGCCGTGCGCGCCTGTACTTCCGCCGTTGCAAGATCCTGCCCCAATGAGGCAGAAGCCATGCACAGCATTGAGACAAACAACAGAGCACTATTGCGAAAAGATTTTCGAATTGGAATTTGCATCGGAAAATTCATCCTTAAAAAATTAATTGGATGGCCTCGCCATCGATCTCGGTGATAGTGGATCTAATCGCAGGAAGTATGGCTTCCTGCGGCGGAGGTAGCTGGGCATTCCAGCGAGAAAACTGAGACTCGAGTCGTCTGACGATGTCGGGTCTCTCCCCGGCAAGATTGGTAGTCTCTTGCGGGTCGTTGTCGAGATCATACAACAGCGTATGCATCCCCAGGGGTGCATCGGTGGACCAACCGCCTGCGGGGGGATCGAGTCTGCCGGTGTTGTTAAGATCGGCTGGAGTAAAATCCGTGCGCTTGAACTTGATCAGCTTCCAGCGGCCATCCCTGATGGCCTGAGTCGGTCCAGAGCGCCAGTACAAGTAGTCATGGGGATCATCGCCACGCTGTCCCTGTAGGAAAGGCAATAGGTTGACACTGTCTTCGGTATCGATCGACTCACCGGCAGCGGCAGTGAAGGTGCTCATCAGATCCAGTGAAATTACCGGTTCATGGAACAGACGATTGCCCTCAATTTGCGCCGGCCAGCTGAGAATGAATGGAATGCGGATTCCACCCTCCTGGTGATAGCGCTTGAATCCGGCCAGATCCAGATTGGAACAGGCATTGTCAATGTAGCCTGCACAGCCGTTATCGCTCAAGAAGGCGATGAGGGTATTTTCGTACTGCCCGATTTCCTTGAGTTTCTCCACTACCTTGCCGACGCTGTCATCCAGCGATGACACCATGGCGGCGTACACGCGTGCTTCGATGCTCTGTACATGATCATAACGGTCCAGATAGGGTCTTGTGGCCTGTAGCGGTGTGTGGGGAGTGGTATGACTCAGGTACAGGAAGAAGGGCTCATCGGCATGACGATCGATAAATGACACGGCCTCATCTGTGAAGACATCCGTCAGATACTCGTCAACCTCTACCCTTTCTCTACCCCGATACACACTGTTATAGGGTGAACGCTGCTCGGGTGCACCATTCAGGGCATAGGCGCCACCCTCCGATAGCGTCTCAAAAAACTGGGAACCCCCAGCGAGCACTCCGAAGTACTCATCGAAACCACGACTCATGGGATGGTGTGCCTCTCCCTGCCCGAGATGCCATTTCCCTATCATGCCTGTGGCGTAGCCCTGGGATTTCAACTCATCGGCGAAGGTGCGTTGATCGAGATCCAAACCAGTTTCCCGGTCACGTCCGGCTGGATTGAATTCCCAACCGTGCCGCTGTTGATACCTGCCAGTCAGCAGACCGGCGCGGGAAGGACTGCACACCGGATGGGAAACATAGCCCTGGGTAAACCGCACCCCCGCGTCCGCCAGGCTGTCGATGTTCGGCGTGCGAATGATCTCACTGCCATAGACGCCGGTATCGCCGTAACCCAGATCATCGGCAAATATAAACACGATATTGGGCTGCTGCAGCGGGGCGGCTGGCTGACTGTACACAGCAATCGGGATCCCACAGAATAATAAGAAGAAGGCAATTATCCGCTTCGTGAAGATCGGCTTCATTATGTCGAACTCGCTAATACCGTTGTTGTTTTTCTAATGGGAATACAATTCTCGCAATATCTCGTAGAGCATGGGGCGAATATTTGTCTGACTATAATCTTCCTTGAAGTAGCTCGTGTAAACAGCAACCAGGTCCAGACTGGGATTCACCAACAGGCCCTGACCTCCCCAGCCCCCCTTGAACAGGAACCCATCGTCGGTGACCCTGTCCCACTGGTAAATATTATGGCTGCCATCTGCACGGACAAGCTTGGGATTGGCACCGTTTAGAAGTAGATCGATATGTTGATCAGAAATAAGTTGCCGGTTCGAAACTGTCGAATACGACGGCGTGAAGATCAGACCAAATCTCGCCATGTCGCGCATGTTTGACAGAAATCCGCCATGACTCAAGGCAATACCGTATCGGTAAGCGAGGAATGAGGCATCCGCTTCGGCCCCGATATGCTGCCAGATTTCTCGGGATACGGTGTCCTGAAAGGGCTCACCGGTAATTTTCTCCACCAACCATGCCAGCGCAAAGGTATTCATGCCCGAATAGGAAAACTGTTGTCCGGGTTCGGCATGACGGGAGACCTTGAGTGTCTTCAGGAAATCATAGGGATTGTCCGGTGCATCCCCCTCTCGAAACCCGTCACCGATTGCCATCGAGTACTGGTAGTAACAGGATTGGCGATCTTCGTATTCGTCCTGACAGTCCAGGCCCGTGGCCATGTCGAGAATATTACGTATGCTGATTTGAGCTATATCTGAGCCCGTAAGCTCCGGAATATAAAACTGAATCTGCTTCTCTACATCGACGATGCCGCGTTCTTCAAATAGGCGAATCAGGGTTGCAGGTAGCACCTTGGCGACGGACCAGTAGATCGGCTTCTCATAGTGCTGCATGCGCGGATAGCTCTCATAGACGATTTTGCCGCCCTGCAGAATCACCATCCCCATGGTGGTGGACCGGTCACTCTTTAATAGATCATCGAATGCAATGTCGCCCTGGGATGTTTCGATTTTATACTCGGCGATGCGCGCATTGAGTGCATAGCTCAATTCCTTGACGGCGCCGCTACGATAGACATTAACCGTTGGGAACAGTTGATGCACATTGCGATGCATCCATCCCATCTGCTCTCCAGTGACGGTCCACCAGATGTCATCATCCGGTAACAGACGCTGCCTGG
>DMJN01000118.1:19155-20282 GCA_003451715.1 Gammaproteobacteria bacterium
GGGAACAGTTGATGCACATTGCGATGCATCCATCCCATCTGCTCTCCAGTGACGGTCCACCAGATGTCATCATCCGGTAACAGACGCTGCCTGGACTGAATCTCCTCTGTACTGCTTGCGGATACGAAGTCGCCATTCGGCTCGGCAGCAAGGGCCACGGAGCTCGCCAGGCAGCAAAGGACAAAGAGAGTTGCTCTAACCATGGTAAGGAATTCTGCTTGTGTTATGACTAGCATAAACCTGACCGTGCACTGGAACAACGAATTCTTGGGTCTAGCGACACATTTGTAATAGGAATCCCGGGTGGTAAACTCCCGATTTCCTTTCTGCTGAACTGTCAGCAAGAGTAGCCACCATGCCACTGGACCCGCAAGCCAAAGCCCTGCTCGATGCCATCGAACTGTCCGGAGCACCACCGCTGAACGCCTACAAACCAACGGAAGCCAGGGCCGTCTATGACCAGGCCAACGAACAGGTACGAGGCAATCCGCCCGATCCGGCTGCTGTTGAGGAGATCTTTATCCCGGGTCCAGGCGGTGAAATGAAGGCATGGCTTTATCGTCCCAGCGACGAAGCTGCGCTGCCAGTGTTGGTATTTTTTCATGGTGGTGGTTACACGATAGTCTCCCTGCAGAGCCATGACTGCGTGTGCCGAGCCCTGTGCGTAGAGGCACAATGTATTGTCATATCTGTTGATTACCGACTGGCTCTCGAACACAAATATCCGGCGGCGGCGGATGATGCCTGGGCGGCAACCCAATGGGTAGCCCCCAATGCCGAGTCACTGGGCGGTGATCCATCGCGCATTGCCGTGGGAGGTGATAGCGCCGATGGCAACCTGGCGGCGGTGGTCAGCCTGCAGGCAAAGGAAGCAGGTGGCCCACAAATAGCATTTCAGTTATTGATTTATCCTGGCACCGAGATGGGCTGTTCTTTCGAATCACACCAGACTTTCGACGCAGGATATCGATTAACGAAGGAGTTAATCGCCTGGTTTTACGAACATTATTTTTCACCGGAGGACGATTTAAACCACTGGCGGGCTTCACCTCTTAATGCCGACGATTTCAGCGGCTTGCCCCCCAGCATTTATATTATTAGCCGGCTATGATCCACTGCAGGATGAA
>DMJN01000111.1 GCA_003451715.1 Gammaproteobacteria bacterium
ACCGAAGACAAGGTCTATGAGTTTGCCTGCCACGAGGGGAATTACGCTCTGAGTGGAATTCTGGCCGGCGCGCGCCGCCAGGAACACGACCAGCAGCAGTAAGTGGGTATCAAGTTTCCTGACAAGCTTGTTGGTCACAGCCTGGTGAACAATTGACCTGTGGTACGGATAGTACCGTGTTTGATTTGACTATCTCTTTATGATGAATCTGCTGACAAAGTCCCATGGTACTGTCGTCAGAGTTTGGCGCTGGATTGCAGTATTCCTTGGCTTACTCTGCGTGATTGCTGTGCTGATGGTATTGTTCGACAAGATGAATATCAATGTGGACATTAACTCCGGGGAGCAGGTAAATCCCTATCTGGCCATCGTTCTCATGGGAGCAACGATGTTGTTTGCCTGTTATTTGATGCTTGTTGCGCTGCTGTTTCCAATAGTGTACTTATGGAATTTGAATCAGAACAAGAGACAGGTTCGGGACACTGAACAAGGTTGATGATATGCAAAAAATTATAGTGAAAAGTCTGATTGCAATGCTGCTGATTGTATTACTACCCCTGCAGGTTCTGGCACAGAACCGGCTGAGTATTGCCCAGGTCAAAGACGGCTTGCACGTGATAACCGGGCCGGGTGGCAACATCGGTGTCCGGGTGACGTCGGGAGGAGTCATCCTGATCGATGACAAATTTCCCCAGGATTTCGATGAGATTCAGTCACTGGTGGCTACGGTCAGTAACTTGCCGGTGAGGTACGTGATCAATACCCACCATCACGGAGACCACTCCGGAAGTAATGCCAGCTTCCTGCAGGTAGCAGAAATCATTGCCCATAAGAATGCCAGGGACAATATGTTGCGTGGTAATCAGGATGGCCCACCGCGGATTATCTATACCGATGAAACGTCAGTGTTCCTGGGAGGGGTGGAAGTGCGCGCCTATTATATGGGTCGCGGCCATACCAATGGCGATTCGGTGGTGTATTTTCCCGACCTGAAGACGGTGCATGGGGGAGATCTTCTCCACGGTACCGCACCCTTTATTGACTATGCCAACGGCGGCAGTAGCCGGGGCTGGGTCGGCACCATGAACAATATTCTGTCGCTGGATTGGGATACTGCAATTCCGGGTCACGGCGCGGTAATGGAGCGCCGCGATGTGCTTAATTTTCGCAACCAGATGGAAGCGGTGCGGGAGCGGATGGCCAGCTTGATCAGAGGTGGATTGGATGCCGGTGAGGCACCGGAAGCCATCAAGGATTCGGGTCTCAGCTGGACCCAGGCCGAACAGGGCCTGTTTATGCAGCGCAGCATTCCAGGGTTTTACGAAGAATTAAGCGGTGAACTGTAACAAGCCGGGCAGGCGTTGATCAGGGCTGAACCATGGCTGCCGAATCGGAGCTGAAGGCACTATTGTCACAGATGCAGCCCAGGCTCATGGAAGGGGAATACGTATTCTGCTCGGTACCCGATAGCCAGTACGGCGCGCTTGCGGAACTAACTCCACTGGCCAGCTACCAGGAGGCCGAAGGACTAAGCCTGTTGTTGAGGCGAGACCAGGCGGACGTGGCGGGCCTCAGCCATGATTCCATATTCAAGGGCATTACTCTGAACGTGCATTCCAGCCTGGATGCAGTGGGATTCACGGCGGCCGTGTCCACTAAATTGGCGAACCACGATATTGCCGCTAATGTCATTGCGGCCTGTTACCACGACCATGTCTTTGTGCCGGCCCATCAGGCTGAGTTTGCGCTGCAATTACTTGCCGAGTTGTCAGACCTTTAATCCCCAAACCATTCCGAGTCGCCCGGCTCCCACTTTCTGCGGTATAGTTGGGGCTGCTTGCTATTCCTTCACATGACTAGGGGGGCATGAATAGGGTGCAGGAACTAACGAAAACAAGTATGGGGTATGGGTATGGTACCGGGAAAATTCCGTCACATCACAGGCACACTAATTCTTCTCCTATTCAGCAGCGGCGTATTCGCGCAACAACAGAGTCGCGTCAATATCGAAGGACTGGATCAACCCGTGGAAATCCTCAAGGATCGCTGGGGAATCTCTCACATCTACGCCCAAACAGAACACGATCTGTTCTTCGCCCAGGGTTACAGTGCGGCCCGGGACCGCCTTTTCCAGTTTGAAATCTGGCGTGCCCAGGCCACCGGAACCACAGCAGAAATTCTTGGCCCACGCGCCATCGAGCGCGACCACGGCACGCGTCTGTTCAAGTTTCGCGGTGCCATGGCTGAAGAGATGAATCATTATCATCCCAGAGGCGTGGATATCATCGGCGCCTTCGTGCACGGGGTGAACGCCTATATCGATGAGGCGCTGCAGAACCCTGACGACTTACCCCTGCCGTTCAAGCTGCTGGGCATTCAGCCCGGGCACTGGTCTGAAGAAGTGGTGATCTCTCGCCACCAGGGCTTGTTGGGTAACATCGGCGGGGAATTGAGCACTGGCCGGGCAGTCTGCACTATCGGTGAGGCTCAGGTAAGAGAGCTCCGCTACTTCCATCCCCATGATCCCGATCTCAGCCTCGATCCTATGATCGACTGCGATTCGCTGATCAATAATGACATTCTCGGTCTGTACAATGCCTATCGCCGTGGCATTCGTTTCGAGCCTTCCGATCTGGTGGCGGCAGGTGACCGCAATGGCGGCGAAGATTTCGAACAGATTGCTGCAATCCTGTCAGCGGAAGAACAGAACTTACAAGAGCATGACCTGGATGACATCGGCAGTAATAACTGGGTAGTCAGCGGTGATCTTACTCAGGATGGCTGGCCCTTCATGATCAACGATCCCCATCGGGCACAGGCGGTACCCTCGCTGCGTTACTGGGCTCATCTGGTGGGTCCGGGTTGGAATGTCATCGGGGGAGGTGAACCGGAAATTCCCGGCATCTCGATCGGCCACAACGAGTATGGTGCCTGGGGCCTGACTGTCTTCAGTACCGACGGAG
>DMJN01000050.1:0-2130 GCA_003451715.1 Gammaproteobacteria bacterium
TATTGATGGTGACGGATTTGCAGTGCTTGATTACGAACTGAATATCCTCGAGATTCTTTACATGAAATCCATCCACTGGAAAAGGCGTGCCCGACCAGGAACAGTCCAATTCCGTGATGAACATGCCCACCAGTAACTCGCTGCAATTCAGCTCGAGAAGGTGATTCGAAGAGACTGGAGATTCATTAATCGACATGTCGGTAAGCATACCTGCCACCGGCGATTCAACTTGTGAATTGTTTCACAGTTACATCAGTTGAGGAGGATAAAAGGCCTGGAATGCTATGCCCTGAAACGGCCCGTTATTAGGGGCGTACCACCAATTTAGGTGGAAAAGTTAGCGCCCTTGCTGCCAAGGGCGCTTATGCTTGATTTCTCAAGTGATTGGGAAGAGAGAATACTCTTTACCAATTTGATTGGTGCATCACAACACGTAACCGCGCTCATCATGGCAGCTCAGATCTAACCCTTCCTGTTCTTCATCTTCTGACACTCTAAGTCCCATCGTCATATCGAGTACCTTGAGAATGATTGCACTTAAAGTACCAGTGTAGATTATTGTAAAGACCACGCCCTTGATCTGAATCCCCAGCTGAGAAGCAATGCCGTTTTCCAAGCCAGTGCCGCCAAAAGTTTCAGCAGTGAATACACCTGTCAGCACTGCGCCGATAATTCCACCGATAGCATGTACGCCAAATACATCGAGTGAATCATCATAGCCCATAGCACGCTTCAGTGTTGTGGCAGCATAGAAACAACCGATACCTGCCGCTATTCCAATAAACAGCGCACCTTGTGGTCCAACTGAGCCAGAGGCGGGGGTAATTGCAACCAGACCGGCTACTGCACCGGAGGCGATACCAAGCACACTCGGTTTACCGTGAGTTATCCACTCAATGGTCATCCAGGATATGGCTGCGGTAGCGGTAGCTATTTGGGTAACCAACATTGCCATACCGGCACTACCGCCGGCGGAAACGGCAGATCCTGCATTGAAACCAAACCAACCCACCCACAGCAAGGCAGCACCAATAATCGTATAAGTCAGGTTATGCGGGGGCATCGCTGTTGTGGGATAACCGCGTCTCTTTCCGAGCATAATTGCTGCAACCAACCCGGCTATTCCCGCGTTGATATGGACAACTGTACCACCAGCGAAATCGATGACTCCCCAGTCCCACATGAGTCCACCATCCCCGGCCCACACCATGTGCACCATGGGCACATAACAAATAGTTACCCAGGCAGCCATAAACACCAGCATTGTTGAAAACTTCATGCGTTCCGCAAATGCGCCGACGATCAGGGCCGGTGTAATAATCGCAAAAGTCATTTGAAAGGTCGCAAATACCGATTCGGGAATGGTTCCTGACAGGGAATCCACGGTAATGCCAGACATGAACACATTTCCAAATCCACCGACTATTGAATTGATATTCAACACACCAGCTTCCATACCAGTGGTGTCGAATGCCATGGTGTAGCCCCAGATCACCCAAATCACAGTCATTAATCCGGTAATGGCAAAGCATTGCATGAGAACCGAAAGAACGTTCTTGCTTCTCACCATGCCTGCATAAAATAGGGACAATCCCGGTATAGTCATCAACAGTACCAGTACCGTTGCCGTGATCATCCAGGCAGTGTCACCGGTATCCAGTTCCTGGGCAGAGGCAACTCCAGGAACCATCAAAAATAACAGCGCCAGAAACCCGGCCTGTCTCTTACCTGTAAAAGAAGTATTCATAATTTGTTTCCTTAGAAATCTCCAGAAATCAATCTGTCTCAAGTTAAATCCAGTTGCTCGCTATAAGATTGGTCTAGACTGCTTCCTCACCAGTCTCTCCAGTTCGAATACGAATGATTTGTGATAAATCGCCGACAAAGATCTTGCCGTCACCAATCTTGCCGGTATTAGCTGCCTTGGTGATTGCTTCCAGAGTCTGGTCGAGCAAGCTGTCTCCTATGGCGACTTCCACTTTTACCTTCGGTAGAAAATCCACTATGTACTCAGCACCTCTATACAATTCCGTGTGGCCCTTCTGTCTGCCAAAGCCTTTGACTTCGGTGACGGTAATGCCCTGCACCCCGATCTCGGACAGCGCCTCGCGGACATCGTCCAGTTTGAAT
>DMJN01000050.1:2507-3294 GCA_003451715.1 Gammaproteobacteria bacterium
AGCAGTTGTTCAGGCTTGTGCCTGTAAGAGTTACTACAACTGTGTTGCATAATGCACGGGTCGTGCCAGTTGTATTTTCTCGCCGATAACACGGTGTTTAGCGGGGTGCCGGTGTGGAAAGCTCGGGCCCAAACTGAAAAACTGATCATTAGCAGTGCGCAGCAAAACAATGCGCACCAATTGTGTGCAGGTCTATTCGACTCTGCTTGGTAAGCCCAGGAAAAGTCCGAGTATCACCAGCGCCAGGGCTTCTAATTGAAGCCACGAGGAATTCATCCGTTGTTGATTGATGTTAAAATACTGCTTTTCCGCCGGCGTATGACAAACTATGCTCGATAATTCCTTCCTCAATGACCTCAGCAACAGGCTGGCAGCCCTGCTTCCCGCTGCAGAAAATTTGCGTGACGAAACTCGCACTAAAATAGGGCAAATCCTCAGAAAAGCCTTTGCGGACCTGGATTTACTAAGCCGGGAAGAGTTCGGAGTACAGGCTGAATCCCTGAGCAGAGCCAGAAAGCGCATAGAAAAACTCGAAAGCCTGATAATCGAGTTGGAGAAACGCCTCGACAGCCTTGCAGAATCCCGCTAGTTAACTCGGCGAACTCACCGTCACCGGTTAGCTGATTGCAGGAATCTGCTCCTGCGCAGGCTCAGCGCTTCCCACAGGTGAGTCTGTTCGATGCGCTTGCTGTCTTCATAGTCCGCGATAGTCCTCGCCACTCTAATCAATCGATGAATGGCCCGCGCTGACAGGCCGAGCTTTTCTACGGCGAGGATGAATTTTCTC
>DMJN01000062.1 GCA_003451715.1 Gammaproteobacteria bacterium
AGAGCAAAAAAAAAGACCTCTAGGTGTTGAGACTTAGAGGTCTTTTCTTTAAAACGGTTGTTAATCGTTTAGGGTTCAGAAATCACTCCAAGTGGGTCTCCCAATTCTTAATCACGCGTACGCACAACTGATGACCCGGGAAGGACATAGTCGTCGGCATGATTGTTAGAAAGCTGTAAGTGTTCATTTTCCTCACTCAATGAAATTTTTGATGCGCGAATTGTATGCCTATTAATTTTGAAGTCAACATTTTTGACCAATTATTTGTGATGGGAATCACTCTGTATTCAATTCGGCTAATTGAATAATAATTTGGGCTTCGGTTTACGAGGAGTCACTCCTTGGATTTGATGTGTTCCTGATCATTAATCAGGTATTCCAATGAAGTGCGTTTCCGTCCCCAGTGTGAGGCCAGTATGGATCCACTGATGTTGTGCCATACGCTGAACAGAGCGCCCGGCAGTGCGGCAGTCGCTGAGAAGAATTGCAGGGCCAGCGCGACTCCTAACCCGGAGTTCTGCATACCCACTTCGATGGCGATCGTATGGCTCTGTCTCAGGTCGAAGCCAAACAGGCGGCTGATATAGAATCCCCCACCCAGTCCAAGCAGGTTGTGCAACATCACTGCCAGGAGAGTAAGCAAGCCTACCTCCAGCAACTGTCCGGAATTCAGTGCTACGATGATCGCGATGATCAGTAAAATAATCGTAATGGATAAGCTGGGAAGCAATGCTTCGACACGCTTTACAATGTTCCCGGCATAATGATTTAACAGTACTCCCAGTGCCACCGGAACCAGCACGATCTGCAGGATACTCAACAGCATACCGAATGTATCCACACTGACCGTTTCGGAAAGGTAAAAAGAACAAAGAAAAGGGGTTGCCACAACGCCGATCAGGGTGGAGGTCATCGTCATGGAGATCGACAACGCCACGTCACCCTTTGCCAGATAACTGATTACATTGGAAGCAGTGCCGCCAGCGCAGCTACCCACCAGCACCATCCCAGCGGTGAGTTGATTGGACATTTGCAGCATGGTGGCAAGGGTAAGCGCCAGGAACGGCATCAGTACAAACTGCAGCACCACTCCGACAAATACCGGCCGAGGATCGCGGTAGATTCTCAGGAAATCCGCGCCGCTGATGAAATGACTATTTCTGCCGCTAATTAAGGACCTGTGTTCAGCTTCGATTCAGGCCCAGTGGTTAATATCCTAAGGTCGATTGCTGTAACCTTTTTCCATTTATGGCGTCTTATATCTGGATTAGCGGTGGATCGCGTGGATAGTGACCATCTTGCAATCAATGAAATTATTTAACCGTGGGGAGAACTCAATGATTAAGAAACTACTGTTCGTAGCAATGTGCGTAAGCTTAACCGGCTGTCTGGTAACAGTCGATTCCGATTCCCGATCATTGCAAACGGTATGGAACGAAGGTGATGTTTCGCGTCTGCAACTGGGTACCAGCACTCAGGAATGGGTGCGTACTTCGTTTGGGGATCCGATTACCAAGCTGAGTTATGCCGACGGCTCCGAGATCTGGAAATACCGTAATCGATCAGAAAAGGACGCTGAAGTGGGTTTATTTCTGATTTTCTCGGTTGATGTGGAAGAAGAGCGAACCGAGACACTTTCCATTGAATTTGCCGATGGTGTGGTCACCAATTACTGGATCGAAGAAGACCGCTTTTAAGTTAGGAACGCAGCCAGCACTCTAGAGACTAGAAACTGGAGTGCTGGATTTTTTCCAGCCATCTCTGCAGATTCTCCCAGTCCAGGGGGAAGATATGCTTGGCCCCGGGAACTATCGCCGCGTCGACATTGGCGCCAGCGCTGTGTAGAAAATCTACCATCGTGCCGAGCTGATTGTTCCAGCGAAAATTGTCTTTTTCTCCAATGCGCAGGTAGATCGGTAGATCTTGTAAGGTCTGAAATCTCTGTTCGTCCAATAGACGCCCAGGTGTAGCCACAACACCCAGGTACCGTTCGGGTCTCTCGGCAGCTATTGCCAGTGCCGCACTTCCACCGCTGGAGATTCCCGCCAGAAGAGCCTTGCCCGGCTGTAGTTCATGCCTGTTGTGAAGATCTTCGACGATTCCAAGGAACAGGTCGGGATTTTCAATGAAATACATTCTGCCCTCAGCCGAGATTGGCACGGCCACCGCCCAGCCACGCTCCACCATCTCCTTGCCCAGCCAGAATTGCGCCCTGGCCATGAATTGATTATTGGAGCCACCGGCCAGCAGCACCGCCAGTGGGGGTTTTTCGGTTTGCTGGGGCTGGAAAAATAATACTTTGATGGTAGTGCCATCGGCCAGAACGACACTCTCTTCGGCCGCACCTAGCCAGGCGGGTGCGAGAACCAGGAAACCTACTAGCAATAGCAGCTTGAATTTTGCCATGGGCAATGGAATAGCTTTAAGTTTTATTATTTCCAGCCAGTATAATAGCAATACAGGCCGAATTGGCGCACCATAATGCGACAGAATACCACTTTAAGCCGTTGATTTTCTGAAGAGAATGGCGCTTCTATGCCACGGCAGTGTAATCCTGAAACCTTTTCCCAGTATTCCCGTCATTATTCTCAAATGCTACCTCAGTACCTGCAGGCCATAGAACAGCACAGGCAACGGATATTTTCCTTTGCCCACTATAGCCTGCGCGCCAGGGAAGACGCTGAGGATGTCACCCAGGAAGTATTCATCAAGCTGTGGCAACACTGGCAAAAGATCGACCACAACAAGTTGGGTGCCTGGCTTATGCGTGTGGCACGCAATGCGGTGATTGATCATGTTCGCAAGCACAAAACGGCACAAAATCAGGTAGATGATTATGCAGATGTTGCGGAGCAGGCAAGCCATGAAGATCAGGCTGGGCGCATCGATGAGCAGGGTTTCAGACGATAGCTGCTGGAGGCTATTAAGTCTCTCGATGAGCCGTTCCGAAGAGTTGTCATTATGTGCGACATCCAGGGCATGAGCTATGCTGAAATTCAGCAATCTCTGGATATGAGTGAGAGCCAGGTGAAAGTGTACCTGCACCGAAGCAGACGCAAGCTAAGAGAAAATAGCGTACTACGGCAAATTTTTGATAGCTACAACGGTGTTAACAGTAACAATGAATCGAAAACTTCGTCAGATGTACAAAAGGCAAGCAGTGATTAGATTGAGAAATCAAAGCTACCGAGAATTGGAGACAGAGACAGATGCCAAGTAATAGCGACTCACAGTGCTATTTCGTACAACTTCAGATAGACAGCTATCTGGATGGCGATCTTAGCACTCCTCAGCAGGAAGAGTTCAACTCACATGTCCATCAGTGTGAAGCCTGTGCCAGGGAATTCCATTATGCACAGACTGTGCAGGATGCCATTCTGGATTTACCACAGATTAATTGTGATGAGCAGGTACTGGAACCGATTTATCGGCTGGCCGATGGGCACTCAATTACAGAAAAACCGCCACGACCATCTTTCTGGTCTCAGTTGAGTGATGTGATTACGGCGACACCGGTATTTTTCCGCTACGCCATGCCGGTTGCTGCGGTTGCGATTATCGCTATAGCCATTACGCCGATACTGACGAATCAGCAGCAGGGCATACCGATGGTGGCAGAGCAAACCGAAGAGTATTCTCCACAAGATGTTCGCCAGGCTTTGCAGGATCTAAACCTGGCCATCGATTATTTGAATCAGGTCAGCGAACGAACCGAGGTAATGATTGGCGACCGATTCCTGGTAACTCCGCTACAAGACTCTCTGAATGCTTCT
>DMJN01000061.1 GCA_003451715.1 Gammaproteobacteria bacterium
AGGCGAATTCCACGCCGCGCCGCTTTATCTTCATAAGCAGGTCCTATTCCTCTGCCGGTAGTACCTAGTTTGTTGACTCCCTTGCTGGTTTCCCTGGCCTGATCCAGCGCAATATGAGAGGGCAGTATCAATGGACAGGCCCCACTGATACTCAATTTGTTCTGCACCGGAATGTCCCGGGCTTCGAGTTCGGAAATCTCGTGCATCAGCGCTTCCAGGCTAAGCACTACGCCATTACCAATTACGCAACGCACGTGTTCACGCAAAATTCCTGAAGGTATCAAGTGCAAAATGGTCTTTTCGCCATCTATCACCAGCGTATGACCTGCGTTGTGACCACCCTGAAAACGCACCACTACTGCCGCCTGATCCGTCAACAGATCGACGATCTTGCCTTTCCCTTCATCACCCCACTGGGTACCCAGCACTACTACCGACTTTGCCATCTTAATTAACTCAGTACTCTCGCTTTCCCATTACATCATTCGATAAATCACAAACTACCCACGATCCATTCGCCATCTTGCTTGATTAGTTTGCGGTCACAATTCAGTTCCTGGAGTTGCTGCTCGCTCAACTCGTCATCGCCCAGCCAGGTAATCACGATCTCACCCTTTTCGCGCAAACTGTTTACCAGTGCAAACAAGTCCACATCGCTATCTCCAGGCGCAATAATTGCCGCACGCCTTTCGAATGCCCTGTTACTCAACTTGGCCAGTACCTTCAGATCACTATCAAATCCCGAGGCCGGCCTGGCCCGACCAAACACCTCTCCGATGTGATCATAACGACCACCCTTGGAAACTGCACGGCCATAGCTGGGAGTATAAGCAGCAAATACGATTCCCGTGTGATACTCATATCCTCTCAATTCGCATAAATCGAAACACAGCACGATATCGGAAATACGTCGCTTGACACCCTCGACAATTTCCACCAGTTCCTGGAGCTCAGCCTGAACGCTGGCAGGAGCATTAGCGAATACTTCGTTGGCCTCTGCCAGGACTGTTTCATCCCCGCTGAGCCGCGATAATCTCTGCAACATCTGACATAGCTCTTTCTCGCTTACTGAGCTCTTCAGAATTTCATCTATCTCGTCATAGGCCTTTCGCTGCACTGCTTCGAATAGCGTTTGTTCGGTGTCCTCATCCAGCTTTGCTTCCTGTAAGAGAGAACGAAATATTCCCACATGTCCCAGCACGATATGGATATCGCTTATCCCCACCGCCTTAAGTGTTTCGTACATGAGGCATACCAACTCGATATCGCACTCCACGCCGGAATGACCATACAGTTCTGCACCGATGCGAATCGGTACTCTGGAGGTCATGATGCCGCGGGGCTTGGTGTGCAGAACATTGTCTGCATAGCAGAGTCGCACCGGTCCTTCTCGGTTAAGACAATGGGCATCGATACGTGCCGCCTGGGGTGTAATGTCGGCCCGTATTCCCATCATGCGACCGCTGAGCTGATCGGTGATTTTGAAGGTGTGCAGTTCCAGGTCGTGAGAAGATCCCACCAACAGGGAATCGAGGTATTCGATCAGTGGCGTAATTACCAACTGATATCCCCAGGATTCGTACAGATCCAGTAACTGGCGACGCAGGGATTCCAGCTTGTGGGCTTCGGCTGGCAGAATTTCTTCGACACCATCGGGTAATAGCCAGCGCTTTGCAGAAGTCATTTTGGTTGCTTCAAAAAGAAATAGTATGCCATCAATTAATAATCATGAGCAGGATCGTTCCAGCCAGCATGCTGCTCAGACCAATCAGCCGCATGGTTGTATCGTCAATCTCATCCAGCATCAGTAGCATTCTGCGCCAGCGTTTCGGGTCGATGAACGGTAAGATGCCCTCTATAACCAGCATCAAACAAAACGCCACCGCCAGATCATGCCACATATGTCAGTTTCTTCGAGTTCGTTAAGCTTACTGGATTCACGGTAAGCAATCCTTCCTGAACCAATAACCGAATTGCCGAATCGCTGCCAAAAGCAAACCTGAATTGCACTCTCTCAGCAATTCAGGTTCTCACAGGAAATTAATTTCTTCGATTTGGCTTGCTGGCTCTCTTCCCGCCAACAAGTATGCTCCATTGCTCCGCCCGAAAGCTTACTGTTGTTGAGGTAATCCGTCCTTAAAGTATTTGAAATAGTCGCTGTCAGGATCAAGCAGCAACACGTCCCCTTTCGAGCTAAACGTTTCCCGGTAAGCATTCAGGCTGCGAGTTAACGCGAAGAACTCCGGATCTTTGGTATAGGCTTCGGCATAAATCGCAGTGGCTGAAGCATCCCCTTCACCGCGAATTTGTTCGGCATCGCGATAGGCTTCAGCTTCGAAAATTACCGCCTGTCGATCGGCATCGGCACGGATTCCAATCGCCAGCTCTTCACCGCGGGATCGTAATTCCTGGGCCTCGCGATTTCGTTCAGTAATCATTCGTTCATAGACAGATGAACGTACATCGTCAGGCAGATCGATTCGCTTGACCCGCACATCGACAACTTCGATACCGATATCCGCTGCCGTGGTTTCATTCAAATCGGCGGTAAGGTTTTGCATGAGTTCATCGCGTTCTCCGGCTACCACCTCAATCAGAGTTCTCGTGCCAATCTGGTCTCTTAGACCATCATTTATTCTCTGTGCCAGCAGGTTACCGGCAGTAGCGGTATTGCCGCGAGTTGATATATAGAATTGCCCTACATCTATAATCCGCCATTTGGCGAAGGAATCCACTTCCAGCGCCTTCTGTTCAAGAGTCAGGAAACGAGCTGGCTGGGAATCTTCAGTCTGAATACGCGCATCGAATTTTCGAACGGTATTCACCCAGGGGAGCTTCACATGCAAGCCCGGTTCAATGTCTGCATTCACCATATCGCCAAACTGCAGCATAACCGCCCGCTCCGTTTGTTTAATAACAAACAGAGTATTGGTGGTAATTATTACGGTAAGGAACAGCAATCCAACAACGATAAAGTTTTTCATGGTCGTCCTCCTCTGCTGATTCGAGCGCGATCTATGCTTGTGTTATTGGTTGGTCCCGGTAGATAGGGCGCCAGTTCATTAGCGAGGTCCTGCAACTCCCGAGTAGTTGTTGGTATGGTGGCGCCGGTTGATAATGCATTCTGCTCCATAATCTTGTCCAGCGGCAGGTATAGCAAATTGTTGCCCCCTTCTACATCGATCATGATCTTGCTGCTCGCCGTCATGACAGCCTGTAACGAGTCTATATAGAGACGCTGGCGCGTGACTTCCGGTGCCTTGGTGTATTCAGTCAGCAATTGGTCGAATCGAGATGCATCACCTTCTGCCTTGGCGATTACTTCCTGCCTATAGGCATTTGC
>DMJN01000262.1 GCA_003451715.1 Gammaproteobacteria bacterium
TTAAAGGCGCCACGTAACCCTCTTTACCTTGGTAATTCCGGAACTTCAATGCGGCTGTTAACTGGCTTGCTTGCGGCACAGAGTTTTGATAGTGAATTAAGGGGCGACGAATCACTATCCGCCAGACCCATGCAGAGGATTGCCAGTCCCTTGCGGGAAATGGGGGCGGTCATCGATACTGATTCCGAGGGAAGGCCACCGCTGCGTATCCGCGGGGCCCCCTTGAAGGGCATCGACTACACCATGCCTATGGCGAGTGCCCAGGTAAAATCCTGCCTGTTGCTGGCAGGTCTGTATGCCGAAGGAGAAACCGCTGTTTCTGAGCCGGCGGTATGCCGGGATCACACGGAACGTATGTTAAGAGGATTTGCTTACTCGTTGCAGGGTGATGACCAGCGGCAGCGGATTAGCCTGACGGGTGGGCAAATGCTAACAGCTATCGATATCGATATCCCTGCAGATATCTCCTCGGCGGCATTTCTAATGGTCGCGGCTGCAATTTCCCCCGGCTCATCATTAAATTTACAGCATGTGGGAGTAAACCCAACTCGTAGCGGCATCATCAATATACTGCGTGCGATGGGTACGGACATCGAGTTGAGCAATGAGCGCAATGTTGGGGGTGAGCCGGTCGCCGACCTGGCAATTCATTATCGACCCTTACAGGGCATCGTGATTCCCGAGGATCAGATTCCGCTGGCAATCGATGAGTTTCCAGCAATATTCGTTGCGGCGAGTTGCGCCGAAGGTGAGACTCTGCTGCGAGGTGCTGCGGAATTACGAGTGAAAGAAAGCGATCGCATCGATGCTATGGCAACAGGTTTAAAGACGCTGGGCATCGAGTCGGAAACCTTCGAAGATGGCATCCGCATAGTTGGTGGACCGCTCGGTGGTGGAGAGGTGGACAGTCGGGGTGATCATCGTATCGCCATGGCATTTGCCATAGCAGGCTTGCAGGCCACTGCTGCAATAACTGTACGCAACTGTGCCAATGTGGCGACTTCTTTTCCCGGTTTCGTGGATTTAGCCACACAAGCCGGCCTCAGGCTGACTGAGCGGGCTGTTAGCTGAATGAGCGCCGTCCCTGTTATCGCCATCGACGGCCCCTCTGGATCTGGCAAGGGCACGGTGGCGGCAAGAGTCGCGGATCAGCTCGGATTTGGCTTACTCGACAGCGGTGCACTGTATCGGGTGCTGGGTATTGCGGCGGTCAAAAAAGGAGTAGACCTGGAAAACCCTGCGCGACTGGCGGAACTGGCGCAGCAGTTAGATATAGAATTTGGCAAATCCGGACTTGGCTCGGTCTGGCTTGACGGAGAAGATGTCAGCCTGCAGATCCGCACCGATTCCAGCAGTGAACTGGCGTCCAGAGTGGGGGCGATTCCTGCTGCGCGCGAGGCCCTGTACGCACGACAGCTGGCCTTTCGTAGCAAACCTGGCCTGGTTGCCGATGGACGCGATATGGGCAGCGTCGTTTTTCCCGATTCATGTCTTAAAATATTCCTTACGGCAAGTCCTGAAGAACGCGCGCAAAGGCGGTATAAGCAGTTGATTGATAAGGGTATTGATGCTATTCTGCCCGCCCTTTTGCGAGACCTAAAAGAGCGGGATTTACGCGACAGTCAACGTCCCATATCTCCACTCAAACCCGCTGAAGATGCCGTAATCCTGGATACAAGCGATCTGAGCATCGACGAGGTAGTCGAGCAGGTCATGGATCTGGCGAAGGCACGACTAGCCGGATAGTTCCCGAGAAGGAAACCGTTTCAGGGTTGTATCACCAGTATTGGCGATCCTGGAATTACCCTTAATAACCCCGCAACAGCTGGATTGTGGTTAGTTACGGTATACTTTTAAAGTTTATTGTAACCCTTTGATATATTTGGATTTATAATGAGTGAAAGTTTTGCAGATCTGTTTGAACAGAGTTTAATTGAGATAGATATGACCCCCGGTGCGATCGTTACCGGAACCGTGATCGACATTGACACCGACTGGGTAACAGTCCACGCCGGACTCAAATCTGAAGGCGTAATTGCCCGCATGGAATTCCTCGACGAGCAGGGCAATCTGTCCCTCGTAGTGGGCGATGAGGTCAAAGTAGCCCTTGAGACTGTTGAAGACGGCTTCGGCGCGACCCGGCTGTCCCGGGAGAAAGCCAAGCGCGCCGAATCCTGGATGGAGCTCGAGGCTGCCTACGAGAAGAACGATATCGTTACCGGCGTCATCAATGGCAAGGTAAAGGGTGGCTTCACCGTCGATTTGAACAACATCCGTGCCTTCCTGCCTGGATCCCTGGTGGATGTGCGACCAGTACGCGACACCCTGCACCTGGAAGGCCAGCAGCTGGAGTTCAGACTGATCAAGTTGGATCGCAAGCGCAATAACGTGGTGGTATCCCGTCGCGCAGTGCTCGAATCCGTCAGTACAGAAGAGCGTGATGCCCTGTTGGAGAAGTTACAGGAAGGCATGTCGGTCAAGGGCATCGTCAAAAATCTCACCGATTACGGGGCTTTCGTGGACCTGGGCGGTGTGGATGGACTGCTGCATATCACCGATATGTCCTGGAAGCGTATCAAGCATCCCAGCGAAATCGTCAATGTCGGTGACGAAATCGATGTAAAAGTATTGAAATATGATCGCGATAGAAATCGTGTCTCGCTTGGACTGAAGCAGCTCGGAGAAGATCCCTGGGTAGCTATCAAGCAACGCTATCCGGAAAACACACAGGTCAAGGCTGTGGTTACCAATCTGACGGACTACGGTTGCTTCGCCGAACTGGAAGAGGGCGTGGAAGGGCTGGTGCACGTCTCCGAGATGGATTGGACCAACAAGAATATCCATCCATCCAAAGTGGTTCAGCTTGGTGATGAAGTGGATGTTATGGTGCTTGACATCGATGAAGAACGCCGGCGTATATCACTGGGAATCAAGCAGTGTTTCCAGAATCCCTGGGATGGTTTTGCTGAGAATTTCAAGAAGGGCGACAAGATTTCAGGCAGCATAAAGTCTATTACCGATTTTGGAATATTCATCGGACTC
>DMJN01000247.1 GCA_003451715.1 Gammaproteobacteria bacterium
GCGCGAATCGATGCCGCTATTGCCTCGGTGACGGGGCGTATCCATGAGCATCCCATGAGTCATGCCAGCTTGTTACGGCTTATCGATGAATACAGGTCCAATTCTCTCGATCCGATTCAATATGCCGGGAATGGGCTGGTGAAAATTTCTATCAGGCATTCGAAGCAGGCATCCGACAGGGAACTTCTCATCGATATCAGCCTGCACATCGAACACGGATGGCACATTACGGCGCCTCAACAAGCCGCGGGCGGTTTTGTGCCCATCGAGCTCGGCATGGCAGATCGGGAGTCTTGTTGGCGGCTGCAGAAAACCGCCTACCCCGATGCCATTAAAACCCTGCAACTGAACCAGACCGAGATACAGATCTATGAGAATGAACTGGCGTTTACCGCAAGCTTGATTCGCAGCGAGATGCCCGATGACGATTTGTCTACAAGTGTTGCACTCGAGCTTGAATTGCAGCTGTGTGATGACAGGCAATGCCTGTTGCCGGAGACATTACAGTTTGTAGTGTAGAGGGTTGCTATTTCTGGAAGCTGGCTTCTTCAAAATCAAGTGCCAGCGAATTCTCCAGTTGGTCGCGCGCCGCGCTGCGATCATCTTCGGTTTCTCCGAATATCGATTCGAAGAAACTCAGCACGGCTATCTGGGTAATCATCTGCTGCCGGCCGGGATGGGATGCTTTGGGTGGTGGCAGATTTTCACAGACACCTGGAGCATCTGGATCGTTAACGACGCCCTCGGCTTCGCTGCCCATTGTCAGAAACATGTCTTCCGGATCTTCATCCAGTATCGACAACACGCCCTGGCAACCCACCGTATCGGGATTATCCATGAAGCGGAAGAAAGGCTCAGACATCCCGATAAATCCGAGGTGCGAGCCCCCGTCAATGGATACCAATGCGCCATTGTCGATGCGCTCGGGAATCACCGCTGCATTGCTGCGGTGGTCAATCAGCGCATCCGAAGTGCCGGCGATCATCAGGAAGGGGATGTCAGTAGTCCTATAGAATCGTTTGCTAAACACGGCGCTGGGGCCGGCAATGGAAACGGCTGCTTTAATGCGCGGTTCACGCCAACGTGGATGATAGGCGGTCAGGGAAGTCGTCAGCCCGCCCAGGGAAAGACCGGTTATCCCGATACGATCGGCATCGATCGATCCGGCAAAGGGTTTCCTGTCAGCGGAGAGCGCAATCACAGAATCGATCAGGAAGCTAACGTCGGCGGGCTGATTCACCACATCCGCCGCATTGGCCCCGCCCGCTGTCCCGCCGTTCGTCAGCGGATAGTCGGTCGCCGCTACCACGTAGCCATTACTGGCTAGATTTTCCGCCATGTAGTTCAGTTCAGAGCGACTGGACATGATGCCGTGGCTGTGAATGATAAGAGGGTGTTCGCCTTCCATATTCTCTGGATACCAGATGGTTGTTGGCAGCGTTCTGTCGGGACTCCCTGGAAAGCCACGGTTCTCATCGGTGGGCCGGGTATCATCCACGAAGACATACTCAGCCTGGCCTACCGAATGCAGGCCTGGTTCCAGCCAACTGGCACTTGCTGAGTCGGCCGGGGGTTGTTCGGGACCGCTGGCGATGTAGATGACCAGACCGAGTACTAGCAGTAAGACCAGAATTCCCGCCAGGCCTTTTAGAATCTTGCTCACCATGATGTTACCTGTCAGTGTGATTTCGGGACTGTGTCCAGGATCCCTAGAGTATAAAGGAGATGGACTACTTTTTGCGGTTCCTTAAGCCGTTGGGGACGATGTTGCCAAACCAGCCGGGTAGCCACTCTTATCAGCGTCACGGAATGAACAACATTCCCACTAAATTCATAGTCATGCTTGCGACCGGACGAGACCACAAGCAGGGACTGGTATTTCAGTCCCTCTGGTCCACTAATCATTGCGCCCGCTCAATAAATTGTGGGAAAAGCCATATAGCATTAACCATAGTATTTACCCTGGTTGGCCCGTCGAATACCTTTATTGGAGCCGAGTCGTGTCAGCACGCGCTTTTTGCTTTTCGTTAATTTTGCTTACTCCAGCGGTCAGTCTGGCGGCGACGATGAGCTATGAGTTCGATATTGACACCAAGACAGTCAACATCACTGGCAATTCGGTGACCGCCCTGACAGTGGGAGGTCAGATACCAGCGCCCACCATTCGCGCGACGGTAGGAGATACTTTACGCGCCACATTCCATAACCACCTGGACGTGACAACTTCGGTGCATTGGCATGGCGTGTTGCTGCCCGGTGTCCAGGATGGTGTGCCCTACGTTAACACCCAGCCGATACAACCCGGTGGCTCGCATACTTTTGAGTTTCCTATTTTGCACGCCGGTACTTTCTGGTATCACTCCCATACCGAATTACAGATCCAACATGGAGTCTATGGCGCCATTGTATTGTCGCCGAGTAATACCGAACCCGAAATACCAGAACAGGTTGTAGTGTTTTCCGACTGGACCGATGAAGATGCAGAGGCGGTGCTGGCCAACCTGAAGAAGGCCGATGATTTCTATTCTTTCAAGAAAGATGCGGTGCAATCCTGGGACAAGGTCATCGCCAACGGTGCCGCCTCGATTCGCAATCGGCTGAACAGTTCATTCACCCGCATGGGGCCGATGGATCTGGCGGATGTAGGTTACGATGCCTTCCTCGTGAATGGTCTACCCGAGAGTCAGTTAGAGCTCCCCAATGGCGGTGAAGAACAAGTAAAGTTGCGCATGATTAACGGCTCCACCTCCAGTTACTATGATGTGGAGTATACCGGCGGGCCAATGCTAGTCGTCGCGGCCGATGGTATGGATGTCGCACCGGTTCGAGTGCAGCGTCTGCGACTATCCACGGCCGAAACTTATGACGTGCTGGTACCTGTCGCCGCCGGTCAGGCTTTCGAGCTGCGGGCAAGCTCTATCGATGGGACCGGCTTCAGCCGGCTATTCATCGGCGAGGGTCAACGGGTGATGGCGCCAGATATTCCCCCTCCTAACCTGTTTCTCATGGATCACATGGCAATGGATATGGATATGGACATGTCAATGGATATGGATATGAGCCCGGACATGCAAATGCCGAATAGCATGCCCATGCCACGGCAGCAGGAAGAGCCTTCCTCTGAACCGTCTCTCAATGCGGAGCATCGAGCCACCGACATGAGTATGCCTATGCCACCGGAAGTGATCGAGCATATGACGGACTATCAGCACCTGATGGCGCGAGACACCACTGTCTTACCCGCCAATCAGCCCTGGCGCGATGTGCATCTGAGGCTTAGTGGAAACATGGAGCGGTATGTATGGAGCTTCGATGGCAAGTCAGCTCGGGAAGAGGCCCAGATCTTTATACGCGCGGGTGAGAATGTACGCTTTCATTTGAGCAATGACACCATGATGCACCATCCTCTGCACCTACATGGCCACTTCTTTCGTGTCGTTAATCAGCACGGCGCAAGGAGCCCGCTAAAGCATACGGTAAACATACCGCCTATGGGCCATGTGATGATCGAGTTCGATGCCAGTGAGGATGAGGACTGGTTGTTTCACTGTCACAATCAGTACCACATGAAGACTGGTATGGCCAGGGTGGTGAGTTATGAAGAGAGCTCATTGTTTACGCCAGACATCGGTAGACTGATGCAACCCGCAAATCGATGGTTCAGGATCGATGAATTTCACCTCATGAGCCAGTTCATGGATTATGAATTTACCCTCTCCGACGAGCGTCACTCCTTCGATTTTGAGCTGGATGCCGACCTGGTTGATACCTATGAAGTGCACCTGCTGTACAATTATCACTTCACCCGATTTGTATCCGGATTTGCAGGCATGGAAACCAGGGAACATCACCATGAGGGCAGCCATGATATTGCGATTGCCGGGATGAATATCACCTTGCCGTTTCTGATCGACAGCGAATGGCGCGTCGATGACCACGGCGATTTTCGATTACAGTTGCAGTCCGAAATGCAGCTGACCAAGTACATCGGATTCGACTGGCGTTGGAATGACGACAATGAACGCCGCTACGGAATCAATTTCCGTTTGAGTAACCGTTTTGCAATTACCGTGCACAGTGATACCGAATATGGAGGCGGGGTAGGCCTGCAGTTTTTCTTCTAGGCTGGCAGCAATGCCTCGAAGTAGGAGGGCACGGTTTCCGTGGCCTGCCCATAAACATGGTCGTCAAAGCTCGAGCCGGTTTCTTTCAGGTTCAGTTCGACGGTATGGGCCTTTCTGATTTTCGCGGTCTGATAAAAACCCGAGGCGGGATATACATTTCCCGAAGTGCCGATCGCGACAAACAGGTCACAGGCTTCCAATGCCATATTGATCTGATTCATATGGAAGGGCATCTCGCCAAACCATACAATATGTGGCCGCAAGTTTCCTGGCGAGCGACAACAACGGCAGTGGCTGTCGAAATCGATGTCCTCCTGGATATCAAACACCATCTTCGAGTTGAGACAGCGCATCTTTAGCAGCTCGCCATGCATATGTAGCAGATTCAGACTCCCGGCACGTTCGTGCAGGTTATCCACGTTCTGTGTTACTAACAGAAAAGAACCGGAAAAGTCATGCTCGAACTTTGCCAGTGCCGTATGAGCCGCGTTAGGTTTTATTTCACCTGAAAGCAATTGCCGACGACGTTGATTGTAAAATTCATAGACTAACTGTGGATTACGGAAGAACCCTTCTGGAGTAGCGACATCATCCACCGGGTGATTGGCCCAAAGCCCGTCCTTCTCCCGAAACGTTTCTATACCTGATTCGGCCGAGATGCCGGCACCAGTAAGCACGACGATGGACTGGATAGATGAACTCATGGTGAGAATCTTAGCATGCCGGCCAAGATTGAAGTAAAACAGTATAATGTTCCATGTGATGATGTCCCCAAAAGCCATGAGTTGGCCGGTAAGCAATGCAGCTGAACTACAGACAGTATTCCGACTCCGGTAAGCCGTTGCTTATCTTGCATGGTCTGTTTGGCAGCCTTGGTAACTGGGGATGGCATAGTAAACAGTTTGCCGAGCACTACGCGGTCTATGGCGTGGATTTGCGTAATCATGGCGAATCTCCCCATGCCGATGCGATGGACTATACATCGATGGCGGACGACGTTAAGCAGCTCATGACCAGCCTGGGAATCAATTCCTGTTTCTGCATAGGCCATTCCATGGGCGGCAAGGTTGCCATGCAACTAGCGTTGACGCAGCCGCAGCTGATCGAGAAGCTCATCGTGGTAGATATAGCGCCCGTGACGTATCCCGCCCGCGCGGAGGGTCACAAGCAGATGCTGGCAGCCATGGCCGCCTTGGATTTCGATGCAATCCACAGCCGCAGTGAGGCGGAAGCCAGGTTAGCCCCGTTCATACCCGATGAAGCCACCCGCAAATTTATACTCACCAATCTGCAACGGGGTGACTCGGGTAAGTACCACTGGTGCCTCAATCTACCTGCGATCGAGGCGCATTACGACGCCTTACGGGTCAAACCCAGTGGAACTTTGGCATTCACCAAGCCGACACTGTTCGTCAAAGGATCGGAGTCGAAATATATTCGGGGTGAAAATGAGGCCGAAATACTCGAGCTTTTTCCAAACGCCTCAGTAAAGACTATTATGCAGGCGGGACATTGGTTGCACGCCGATAAACCCCAGGCATTTAAGAAAATCGCCTTGGATTTCCTGTGGATGAAATGACCAGAGGCACTCTACATGACCGTACTTAGTGTTAACGTTAACAAGATTGCACTGCTGCGTAATTCGCGGGGCCGGGATTATCCCAATGTGGTGAATTTCATTACCAAGCTGGTGCAGTTGGGCGTTAAGGGAATCACTGTTCACCCGCGCCCCGAT
>DMJN01000195.1 GCA_003451715.1 Gammaproteobacteria bacterium
CCCATAAAGGCCATGAAGTGATCCAGTTTCGCTTTCTGGCTATGGTAATGTTTGTCAGTCCAGTCACGTTTACATTCAGCGAGATATTTTCCGGACGCCTCCTTTAATGTAACCGACTGGCTTTCAATCTCCCCCTCTCTGGAATCTGCTGACTCGAAATCGAATACCGGGTTTTCAAAATTGCCTTTGACAATCAGTTCCGCTGACTCATAGGCGCGATCCAGACCAATCAATAGCGCTCGACAGACCTGCTTATAAACAGCACTGCCCTTTTCAATTATCAGACCATTGACTTCAATCAAGCGATCCACGTCAGGCTGAACCGAGTCATAGCGACTTTGTTTCAACTCACTTTGTACTTCCTGTTGGAATGTTCTTGCATGAAAAGCCTCCCACTCCTCCTGCTCCACTGTCCGGTCTTCAAAACCTTCCAGTGCTTCTTTGGTCAGTGCCTGAATCTGTTGCTGGTAAAAATGAGAAGCCAGCAGATCGACTTGCCTGGGTTTTAATAACCCGAGTCCCTGCCGCAGTTGCTCGAATAGAGTTTCAATGTCTGTTGCCATTGTCAGAGCCAGCCGTTTTGCCAGGTGGATTGATGCTGTGCGCAAAGACCTGGTGATTTCCTGGCGGCCTAAAAAAGGCAGCAGGTCTTTGGGACAAACTTTTCTAAAATAGTATATGCCATCACGACAAATTAGGTAGGGAGTTGAGTTCAAAATGGTTCACCGACTGTAGCAAAAAGTGGATTTTTGGCTCTGTCAGTCGGTGTAGAAAAGAGATAACTAACTGAATTTGTTAGTCTTACTGAAAATATGGCGGAAGAGGCAGGAGTTGAACCCACCAAGCCTGTCATTAACAAACTTCACCGGGTTTGAAGTCCGGGCACCCCACCGGGGATGATACTCTTCCGCCATCGAGTTTAGCACAATCCGAAATCGGAAAACCAATAGCCGAATTGCATTACTATGGCGTACGATTCAGTCCCCAGTCATAGCGCTGAAATCGAATCCGCATTTCCTTGTCTTGAAGTTTTTCAATCTGTTGTGGATTTAGTTCCAGCTCATCTCCATAGCCGGACAGAAATTCAGATACCGAATCGATGCCTCCCCAGCCCTGCGTGAAATCGTCTTCGTACCAATCAAAGATTCTCGAAACAGTCAGACGATCACCCGACAGATAGTTTCTAGATCGATCTGCTAGAAACATTCGCGTACTGTCATCGAGCTGCTCTTCGAGTTTGTTAGCCAGATATGCCTCGGCTCTTAAAGCGGGACAACCGATAGCGGCACAGTTTACGGCAAAATGAATGCGAGGTTCCTGGTATCTCCCCCAACCCCTGATCATTCCATGCTCCAACTCATCGAGTGACACTTGCCCCCCAAACAGTGAAACTATCTTGCGCCGCCAAGCAGAATTGAAGAAAAAACCGATCTGGCGAATTGAATCAATAGCGGGATATTCAGTCAGTATGAGCTCTACTGTCCAGGCATTGTAAGCATTGATCAGGAAAGCCAGTTGGGCAGGATATGTCCAGGATTCGAAACTGTCTCTGGACACTCTGGCAATCGAGTCGAGGTATGATTTAAGGGCAGTACGCTCCCTTGCCATGGCGTCATAGTTAACCTGGGTGGCATGCCCATCACCGATGACCACAACGTTTGCCTGCAGAAGCCTGTCCCATTCGGAATGATCAAAATCTGCGCAGGCTGCAAATCCGACAGACCAGAGTAGTAGTGTCAAGACGAATTTTTGATACAACGCTCGCTTGTTCAAATTCACTGAATCAACCTTATTTCTGACCAAGCCCTTGTCATAGCTGGCGTACAGTCTATCCAGCACTCCTAAAATAAAGTATGCTTATTTTTTGATTCGGGCAATGTTTACCTGAGACTGGTGCCTACTTCGCAGCGGAAGCAAAGAATAGACATAGCCGGTCAATAGTACAATAAAACCACTATAACAATTTTCAGTTCATTTGATGATTTAGGTCTGTATAGATCGACATACGGCAGTCTCGGAGAGTGTGGATGTATCACGCGGAAATAACCGGTTGGGGGAAGTGCGTCCCGCCCGCTGTACTCAGCAATGAAGACCTCACGACCTTTATGGATACCACCGATGAGTGGATAACGACTCGTACTGGGATCAAGGAACGCAGGGTCTGCCACTGTAATTTCTCCGATATGGCACTGGTGGCTTCCAGACATGCTCTAGCAGCTGCCGATCTGGATCCTTCAGAACTCGACCTCATACTACTGGGATCGCTTACCAACGACAGTTACTGTCCCAATACTGCCTCGTTGATTCAGGACGCCCTGGGTGCACGCAACTGTGCCGCGATCGATATCAATTCTGCCTGTACGGGCTTTCTCTATGGGCTGCACATAGGCACTAACCTGATTCGTACTGGAGCCCATAAGAAAATCCTGGTCATCGGTGGAGAATTCATCTCTCACCACATGAATTGGAACCGACGTGACGTAGCAGTACTCTTTGGCGACGCTTGTGGGGCCGCGGTGATTGAGGCAACAGACAAGGAAGTCGGATTACTGGCGGCGAAGATCGGCTGCGAGGCAGACGCCAAGTACGCCATCCAGATTACCAACCTCGGCTCGGCCTACTCACGATTTTCTGATGACTTTCCGTATATTGACTGGAACTTCGAGGGCCAGGAAGTATTCAAACGCGCAGTGAAATGCATGGCACTAGCCTGTAGCGATGTTCTGGATCAAGTTGGGCTCACGGTGGACGATGTGATCCTCGTAGTGCCTCATCAAGCAAACAAGCGTATTCTGGATTCACTCGCCAAACGAGTGGGAATTGATGCGGACAAGGTTTTTGTAAACGTCCACAAATACGGAAATACATCCGCTGGCACTATTCCTGTAGCGCTTGCCGAGGCGATGGAAGAAGGGCGCGTAAAGCCTGGCGATTACATACTCTTAGCCTCTTTCGGGGCGGGCTTGACCTGGGGAGCTGGACTGATTCGTTGGGGAGACCGCATCACCCCCCTGCAGGAATCCACTGCCGAGCTACCACCCTGCGATAAGACCGCACTGGAAATTCTGGAACCCGCAATCCGGCGCTATGCCGAACGCAAAGAAACGACGAGCTGAATCCAGGCTTAGCGTAAATTTCATATTGTCTCTTTCATTTCTATTCTGGGCTACCGTAGTTGTCGCATTACTGAGTTTCTGGTGGCAGAGCGACAGGATTAAGAATCTGGCTCTAGGACACGTGTACCGCTATTGCAAGCATCAGAATCTGCAATTACTGGACCAGACTATGGTGCTCAAGGGCATTTGGCTAGTGCGTGATGAGAGCGAAATACTCGCTATAAGACGCCGCTACACTTTCGAATTTACATCCACCGGTGAAGCTCGCAACCTTGGAACTGTTGAGCTGATCGGGCGAAAATTGCTAAAACTGGAGTTGGAAGCCCATATACTGCCTGATGAAGACGATCCCTTGCATTAGAGATCCTCTGAATAAGTGTCCGTCGTCAAACAAAT
>DMJN01000244.1:0-4570 GCA_003451715.1 Gammaproteobacteria bacterium
TAAATATTCAGATTGAGTTTCTCGAACGCTGCCGTGGAGTTGGCAAACAGGAAATCTGCATTGGGGGTGTAAATAAATACCTGGGTAGCACCTTCCTCGGCGGCATGCTCCTTGATCTCCTTTATCGACACCAGGGGTCCATCGCCATCGAAGTGGATTATCGCCTGGGTATGCCAGATGATGTTGGCGGTACTCTCACGCAGGAAATACTCTTCGGCGGCGTTGGCCCAGATTTCTTCAATCTGTGTGTCGCTCAAGCCCCGATCTATTAGCTTGCCCCGAGCAGTATCTTTCTTGTCCATGATGCGCTCTTCGCGATTGAGGGGATTCTCAAGTCCCTGCCGGAGTGCGCGTTTGGTATTGACATACAGCCGGCGCAACAATGTGGCACGCCAGGTGTTCCATAATTCCGGGTTGGTGGCACAGATGTCGGCAACCGTCATGGCGTACAGATAGTCCAGATGCAGTTTGTCCCCCATCAGCGTGGCGAACTCATGAATCACCTCCGGGTCTTCGGTGTCCTTGCGTTGGGCAGTCATCGACATGAGCAAGTGTTTGTTCACCAGCCAGGACACCAGCTTGGCATCCCAGCTGCTGAGGCGATGACGCTCACAGAAATCCACGGCATTAGCCATGCCCAGCTGGGAGTGATCGCCGCCTCGGCCCTTGGCGATATCATGATACAGTCCGGCGATGTAGAGCAATTCGACTTTAGGCAGGTTGCGGAAGATATGTGCGGCCACCGGGAAGCGTTTTTCGGCTGCCGGTAAGCGAAACCTGCGCATGTTCTCCACGACTTGTAGAGTGTGCGCGTCCACCGTATATATGTGAAACAGGTCGTGCTGCATCTGGCCACTGATCTTTCCATACTCCGGCAGATAGCGACCCAGGATGCCGTAGCGAGCCATGCGCCGCAGGTGCAGCGTCATATGATAAGGTGTACGCAGTAATTCGATAAACAGTGTGACGTTACGTATGTCCTGTCGATAGTCATCGTCTATGAGGCTTCGGTTTTCACGTATCAAGCGTATCGTGGAGGCGCGAATGCCCTCGATGCGTTTGTCTTGCCCGCTCAATACAAATATTTCCAGTAGCGCAGAAGGATATTGCTCGAACACCCCTGGATCGACGACTTCAATATAGCCATTATGAATCTGGAAGCGGTTATTCAAGGGTCTGATGGTTTCTCTTTCACCGGCTCGCAGAATCGCTTCATCCAGATGCTGTAACAGCAGATCGTTTAACTCACGCAGATTAGCGACAGTGTGGTAGTACTGTTGCATCAATTTTTCAACGCCCAGGCTCTTGTCGTCATCTTTGTAGCCGAACATTTTTGCCAGCTTGCGCTGCTTGTCAAATAGCAGACGGTCTTCACTGCGACCCCCCAGGTAATGCAGGCCGTAGCGCAGCTTCCAGAGAAACTGCTGTCCCCTGTTGAGCATGACTTCTTCGGATGGTTGCAGGAATCCCAGTTCCACCAGGTCCTGAAATGAACTGGCGTCATAGTGTCGCTTGGCAACCCAGACGATAGTCTGGATATCACGCAGCCCACCGGGGGAGGTTTTTACATTCGGCTCCAGGGCATAGTCGACATCGTGGTATTTTTCGTGGCGCACAATCTGTTCGTCCAATTTCGCCCGCAGAAATTTCTTGATTGGCCAGACCCGTCTACCGCGGGTGAGCGCCACCATCTTGCTGTGTAATTCCTCAGGACCGATAAGCGTCCTGGATTCCATCAGGGCAGTACACACCGTTATGTCTCTAATAGCCTCTGTCTTGCACTGCTTGATGGATCGCACACTCTGCCCAATTTCCAGACCGATGTCCCAGCACATGGTCAGAAATGAGCCGATAGTATGTTTGTATTTCGAATTACGATTCCTGCGGGTCAACAGCAGCAGATCGATATCGGAGTGGGGTAGTAGCTCGCCGCGACCATATCCGCCCACAGCCACCAGGCTGATATCATCGTCAGGCCAATTCTGTGCCTGCCAGGCCTGGCGTAATACCTCATCCACTACCCAGGCCCGACCACAGACTATGTCGGTGATATTCAGATTCTGTTTGAAGCGCTCGTCAAGCACGCCACGGGCATGTTGAATGGCACCGCGCAGTAAGGGGATTGGACTGCCAGCGTCGGCGATACCGACACGCAGCCGCTCTATATCGAGCAGTTCGACGTCTACGGGCTTCACCGCACTTGATTTCGTGTCGCTACCAGGCAGATTTTCGGAGTTCACAGGCTTTCTTCGGCGCGAAGCGTTAACACTTCGCAACCATCTGCGGTTACCGCCAGGGTATGTTCCCACTGCGCCGACAAGCGTCGATCCTTGGTGCTCACGGTCCAGCCGTCTTTTCGGGAGAGTTTTGTGTAACGGCTACCTGCATTGAGCATCGGTTCGATAGTAAAGGTCATGCCTTCGACAATCTTCGGTCCATTATGGGGCTTGCCATAATGCAGTACCTGTGGCTCCTCATGGAAAACTCGGCCGATTCCATGACCGCAATACTCGCGCACGATTGAGTAGTTGTGGGCCTCACCATGCTGTTGTATGGCGTGTCCGATATCTCCCAGGGTGATGCCTGGTTTTACAATGTCGATAGCCCTGTACAGGCACTCCTGGGTAACGCGAATCAGGCGCGTGGCATGCTCGGGAACATCGCCAACACAAAACATCTTGCTGGTATCCCCGTGAAAGCCATCCTTGATTACAGTCACGTCTATATTAAGCATATCGCCGTGCTTGAGGATCTTGCTGTCGCTGGGGATGCCATGACAGATAACATGGTTGACCGATGTGCAGATGGACTTGGGAAAGCCATTATAGTCAAGCGGTGCGGGAATCGCATGCTGTTGCTCCACAATGTAGGCGTGGCAGATGCGGTCCAGTTCACCGGTGCTGACTCCCGGTTGTATATAAGGGCCGATCATATCCAGTACTTCGGCCGCTAGCCGACCCGCGACTCGCATCCTGGCGATGTCATCCGCTGTCTTGAGTTGTATGGTCATTGCCAGCCGTTCTGCAGGGAATAGGGGCTTCGCTAAAAAGCTGGCTATTGTAAAGCAGCAACCCCTGCAAATACAGTGGGTAGCGGGTGCAGGGGCGCGCCTCTTCGCGCTCATCCATGTAATGGCTGAGTTTGATTGCGTGGGGAGACGTTCACAGCCTGCTCCGCAGCACCGTGCATGCGTTTTTCTCTCGTTATATCAATAAGATGCATGACATTAACGGCCTCACAAGCTAGTGATTTACACCTCCGGGTGTTCACTTTCCGGGCCCACCAGGCAGCCTATAGAAGGGCTGGAAAATCTTTCGCAAAGCCCCGCTTTATGGTATAAAGCGGCGCGCTTTGCGAGTGGTCAGATTGGCAACTGGGAAAGCGCTCAATATTAACTAACGTCGCACATATACCGTCACATGTGATCCGGGTGCCCGGCCGGCAGAATCTGCCAGTAGGGTTGGTCCATGGGGTGTATGGAGGCCTAACCCAAAACATAGGTAACAACATGACTGTAAGCATGAAAGAAATGCTCCGTGCAGGAGTGCATTTCGGTCACCAGTGTCGCTACTGGAATCCAAAAATGGAGCCATACATCTTCGGCTCCCGCAACAAAATCCATATCATCAATCTTGAGCACACGGTTCCAGCACTGAAATCAGCGTTGGATGAAGTCATCGATATGGCGGACAAGAAAAAGAAGATTCTGTTTGTCGGTACCAAGCGTGCCGCAGCCAAGATCGTGCGTGAAGAGGCCGAACGTGCCGGCATGCCCTACGTGAATCATCGCTGGCTGGGTGGCATGCTCACCAACTACAAGACCATCCGAGGATCTATCAAGCGCCTTAAGGAACTGGAGACCCAGGAACAGGATGGCACCTTTAACCGACTTACCAAGAAAGAAGCCCTGATGCTTACTCGCGCTAAGGAAAAGCTGGAACGCAGTATCGGCGGCATCAAGGACATGGGTGGCTTACCCGACGCGCTGTTTGTGATCGATGTCGATCACGAACGCATCGCGGTCACAGAAGCAAACAACCTGAAGATACCCGTCATTGGCATAGTCGATACCAACAGTAATCCCGATGGTGTGGATTATATTATTCCGGGTAACGACGATGCGATTCGTGCCATTCAGTTGTATACCACGGCGATTGCCGAAGCCTGCATCGAGGGGCGCGGCATGAGCGGACCGGCCGAAGGTGATAGTGAATTCGTGGAAGTAAACGAGGCAGCAACGAAAGCCGCTAAAGCGGCGGCTGACGCGGAAGCCTCCGAAGATCCGGCGGGCGAAGCGACTGCCGATGACGTTGAACAGGAGACAGCAGCTGCAGAGACTGTGGAAGAGGTAGCTGCAACTGCAGAAACCGAGCAAACCACCGAAGAAGCACCTGCAGAAGAAGCACCTGCAGAAGAAGCTGCTGCAGAAGAAGCACCTGTAGAAGATGCACCAGTTGCAGATGATGCTGGAGCAGTTGAAGAGCCTGAGGAGCCGGCTCCCGCTAAGAAAGCAGCCGCGAAAAAGGTAGCTAAGAAGAAAGCGCCGGCTAAGAAAGCCCCAGCTAAGAAA
>DMJN01000244.1:4912-6617 GCA_003451715.1 Gammaproteobacteria bacterium
GCTAAGAAAGCCCCAGCTAAGAAAAAGGCAGCGGCCAAGAAGGCAGTAGCGAAGAAAAAAGCGCCGGCTAAGAAGGCAGCTACCAAGAAGAAGGCAGCTGCCAAGAAGAAGGCAGCGGGCGATTCCTGAGGGATTGGCTCGGTAATGACTCGATCTACTTATACCCAGTAAGTGAGTCAGTAATAACTGACGAACGAAGAGGGGGCCTGCAGCCCCCTTTCTCTAAATGAATCTCCAGTGGCTTAGGACAGAGCCCCCGGGACTACGAAAGAATACGAGATGAGGCACTAGTAATGGTTACTATTACTGCGAGTATGGTTAAGGAACTGCGTGAGCGTACCGGTCTGGGCATGATGGATTGCAAGAAGGCACTGTCGGCAGCCGATGGTGATATGGAGAAGGCGATCGAAGACTTGCGCAAGGCCAGTGGGCTAAAAGCTGAAAAGAAGTCGAGCCGCGTGGCAGCCGAAGGGATTGTGTTGACAAAAGTTGCCGAGGACGGCAACTACGGCGTTGTGCTTGAAGTGAATAGCGAGACTGACTTCGTCGCAAGAGATGAAAATTTTCTGAATTTTGCCCAGCAGGCCTTGGATCTGGCGTTCGCTAACAGTGATGCCGAAGTTGAGAGCCTGTTAGGTAATGGCCTGGAAGAAACACGACAGGAGCTGGTTCAGAAAATCGGCGAAAACATTAATCTAAGGCGTGTTGCAAGGCTGAAATTCGAGGATGCCAACGAAGGCATCGTGGAGAGCTATGTCCACAGCAATAGCCGAATTGCAGTATTGATCGCACTGCGTGGCGGCGATGAAGCCCTGGCACGTGATATAGCCATGCATGTGGCAGCTATTAATCCTATGGTACTCAGGGCTGAAGACGTACCCGAAAGCATATTGGCGAAAGAGTCTGAGATCTATTCTGCACAGGCACATGAGAGTGGTAAGCCGGAAGAAATTATCGAAAAGATGATCAGTGGGCGCCTGCGGAAATTCGTGGCTGAAGTCAGTCTAATGGAACAACCCTTCGTTAAGGATCCCGACACCAAGGTAGTGGATTTGCTATCCGAGGCTGGCGCGGATATCGTGAACTTCGTGCGCTTTGAAGTTGGCGAAGGTATCGAGAAAGAGGAAGTGGACTTCGCAGAAGAAGTGGCGGCACAGGTCAACGCTTAACACGGGCCACCAGACCACTCTTGCTTACAGCGAGACCAGTAATCACGATGTATAGACGGTGCAGGCATGGTGAAAAAGGAACGCAAGTACAACCGGATTCTGCTGAAACTAAGTGGTGAGGCACTCACTGGGGAGGCTGAGTTTGGCATCGATCCGAAAGTGCTTGATCGGATCGCCGTCGAAGTGGGGCAGTTGGTGGGCCTGGGTGTTCAGGTCGGGATGGTCATCGGTGGCGGCAACCTGTTTCGTGGTTCCATGCTGCATGCTGCTGGCATGGAGCGGGTGACAGGCGATCACATGGGTATGCTGGCGACTGTCATGAACTCACTGGCCATGCGCGATTCTCTGGAGCGAGCCAATATTCATACACGAGTCATGTCCGCCATCCAGATGAGTGGTGTCGTGGAGCACTATGACCGTCGCAACGCGATTCGTCACCTGGAGGCGGGTGACGTGGTTATCTTCTCCGCCGGTACTGGAAATCCCTTCTTTACTACGGACTCGGCGGCCTGCCTCAGGGGCATCGAAATCGATGC
>DMJN01000114.1 GCA_003451715.1 Gammaproteobacteria bacterium
CACTGGGCCAGGAATGTGGATTCTGCAAGATCCATGCAGGATATAGTCGGCACACGACCTTTGGTAGTGGCTGCCACTGGCGATGAATCGGGCATCATCGTTTCCGACGACGATGCCGTAGATATCTTTAAAGCGAACGTGCAGAACGGTAATTTTCTGAATCAGGGCAAAGTGATCTTCGTAGTCCAATAAGATACCTGGAAATTCCCGCGTTCAACTAAATGGTCGTGACGATGTCAGCTTCTAATCTCCTTCGCCATCTTGCTGCCACACTTCTCCTAGCGTCCGCCCTTGCCAGTCCAAACCTGATGGCTGAAGAAGATGCCTTCGATGCACTGGATCGATTGCTGGATGAGAATTTCGAGGAAATTGACAGGACGCTGGAGGAGCAATTCCAACTGCTTGACCGGGCGATGGAAGATGCCTATCAGAGACTGTCGGAAGAGATAAGGGCAGAGTGGGGAGAGGATGAGGTCGAACTGCCCAGCAAGAAGGAATGGGTGGATTACAGTGATGATATGAAGACCAGGCGTAAAATCGACTTTGAAGCTGGTGTGGTCAAACTGGAACGGCTGATAGACCTCGGGGACGCGGCGGATGCCATAATACGGGATATGCAAAATGCATCCAACAGTCTGAAGACAGACACGCTGGCCGATCTGGCTCAGAAGGATCAGGCGGTGGAGTATGCTCGTGAATCTCTCACCGAGGATGGCATTGATCTCAGCTCACCACCCAATACGGCAGCCCCATTACCTGTCCTGAACGGCATGGACCAATCGATTCCCGATTCGGCACGCATAGGAGCCATGGTGAGCCAGGCACTGACAGCGACCGCTCAATCGAATACGGTGCAGCCTGCCAACAATACAGCTACAGTCATCCCACTTGGCAATAACAAAGCCAAAGTTGTCGTCGCGATACCACTTGCCAGGAATTATCAGCAACAACTGACAGACCGTTACGAAGCCGCCGTTATAGCAGAAGCTAAGAAGCAGAAAATCCCCCCATCTCTCCTCTTCGCCGTCATGGAGACCGAATCCAGCTTCAATCCACGAGCGACGTCCGCAGTGCCCGCTTACGGCTTGATGCAACTGGTTCCCCGATCCGGCGCCATGGATGCCTATAATTTTGTCTACGGAGTGAAGACGCTGCTGGATCCTGAATACCTGTATCAACCAGGCAACAACGTCGAGTTGGGGTCAGCCTACCTCAACCTTCTGCTGAGCCGTTATCTTCGCGCCGTGGAGGATCCTCTTAGCAGAAAATACTGTGCCATCGCCGCATACAATACCGGCGCAGGCAATGTCGCCAGGGCTTTTACCGGTAAAAGAAATGTGGGTGAAGCCGCCAAGTTGATCAATCGGATGAAACCTGACGAGGTCTTCAACCATCTGAGAACGAATCTGCCCTACGATGAAACGCGCCACTACATTGAGAAGGTCACCAAAGCACAGAAGAAGTACACGTCATTCGACGACACTCACCTGATCTAGCTGGTGCCTGTCCGGGAATCCTAAATCCGAATGAGCGCTAGCCATGCAACATGGGTATAATTTCAGCAACGATCTGACACAGTGAGCGAGCAATAATGGACAAGCGTAATCTCATGCTATCTCTCCTTCTGCTGGGGTCACATGCGGCACTTGCCGATGACGTCATTAAGGAGACAGCCGGCGGCAGCATCAACTGGTCGGAAGGTGTCGTCTATGCCAACGGCTTCGGTACTGCCAAACCAGGGCTTAACGCAGCGCAGCGACGCCTTCTTTCCAGGCGGGTAGCCATCGTCGATGGTCAGCGCAATCTGTTGGAGATGACCAAAGGCGTGCGCTTGACATCGGCCACCAAGGTGGTGGATGCAATGGTGAAGGACAGTGTCATCGCGACAAGGGTCGAGGGGATCATCAAGGGGGCAGTCTCCCTGAAGGAAAAGGAAATCTATCAGAATGATATCTTCAGTGTGACGCTGGCCATGCCGATGGCCGGCAAATTCCTTCGCGCCGTTTGGCAAAAGGACTCCGAAACGCCGCAGAGCGCCGGCAACCTTCGATGACATGTTGATATCAATCAGTTTGTTGCCTCAGGCTCCGCCTTGCTCGATAGATTTCAGTTTTTCCCCAGAGCCTGGGCCGATGACGTATTCGTGCTCAACAATGACGACGAGGTCAAGACGACCCAACGTCTGCTGGAATGGCTGAACAGCACGAACACACAGTCGATCAAACAGCATCTCGAACAGGCAATCATTCAATATGAAACCAACAGCGTCTTCTCGGGTTTACTGGTGAATGCGAGTACCGTCGGAGGGTTCGAACTCGCCACCATTCCCAAACTACGTAACGAGGACGGTGAGGTGATCTATCCCAGCGAAAGCACCTCTTACGACGACATCGTCAACAAGCGGGGCGTCAGTTACGACTTTGACTTGCAGGACGCCATTCGCAACAAACGTGTTGCCACAACACCGTTTATCATCAACGCCAGATCGACCTACAAGAGTCTTGCTTCCGATCTTGTCATTTCTAACGAAGACGCTGAGCGGATAACAAGAAGTACTGGTACCAGGGAAGCGATGAATAAAGCGGGCGTGTTGATCGTCGTTGCTATTTAACGAATTACCCCCCTATTGGTGAATTTAGATAATGACCGGCAAAGGACTTATCGGACTTCTCATTTGTGGCGCGTCACTGTGTCTGCCGCTGCCGGCCGCAGCGGCAGAGGAAACTGATTTTGATAAATATCTGAGAAGCAGCAATATTGTCATCATCCAGTCGCAGAAGTATCTGGATGCCGGTGAGTATGACAATGCCCTGAAACTGCTGGATCTGGGCATAGCCAAGTACACTGATAAGGATGTCCTCTACGCCCTGAAAGGGGAAACCCTCTATAAAAACAACAGACTGGAGGAAGCCGAAAGAGGTGGTCCGGTATTCCTG
>DMJN01000150.1 GCA_003451715.1 Gammaproteobacteria bacterium
GCCGCAGGCGGCGCTCTTTGTTAAGAGCGTTATGTACCTGGATAATTCGACAACATAGATGTGAAGGAAATGTAGGTGTTTAAAAATTCAAAAAGTGTATTTGCGGTAGCACTAATTTTGCTGATCTGGTTCGTATCGACGTCTTATGCTCAGACAAAAACCATTAAGGATGGTGTATTTACCGAAGCACAGGTTGAAGCTGGTCAAAATGCATATGAAGCCAACTGCAATGTGTGCCATAACATAAAATTTTATAGGGATATATGGAAAGGCTGGATCGATAAGCCTCTATTGAACTTTTGGTACACAATTGTTGCAGAAATGCCTGCAGATAATCCTGGGTCTTTATTGGATGCAGAGTACACATATATTGTCGCAAATATACTCTCGGAGATGGGTTTTCCCTCGGGAGATACGGTGCTCGATCCGAACAATGGCATGGGCCAGATCAATATTGTGTCGCCATGATCTGAATGTATGGTTACTAAATGAGTGTTGAGCTACAGCCGACACACCACAAGCAAATCAAACGGGCACGCCTTGCTCATTTCTCATTACAGGGAGTTACTTGAGTCGTTGACCCTATGCCGAGAAGTGCCCCCGGATAAATACACGGCTCAGCAACACAAATCGCTCAGTCAGACAACTCAAGAAGTCTCATCAGAGGAGTTTTGAATGGTGCGACGGGTGGATATCATCGCTAATCGGCAGCTGTTACGCATTAATAGTTGAGATTTACCCAGAATATGACTGACAATTGGTGTATCACACACGACAATAAAATCCAGAGGAAAATGCAATGAGAATTACTAAAAAGGCACTGTGGACTATTTGTTTGGCTGCAGCGGCACTACTGGGCATACAAGCCATCGCCCAGAATGTTGAACCGGATGAACTGGGTTTCATCATCGGCCAGCCTGAAGATCTGGTACCAGCCGATGGAGCCCGCAGCGTGCTTATCTATGGCGACCCGGGCAAACCCGGCCTGTATGTCATGCGCATTACGTTTCCACCGGGAGCAGGCAGCCGACCGCACTATCACAGTACGGCACGTTATATCACCGTCATCAAAGGCACCTGGTATACATCCTGGGGTCCCGAGTCGGATGTTTACGACCCGGACAACATGGTAGCGGTCAAGGAAGGTACTTTTATCTATCAACCGCCGGAAGGACACCACTACGACATGGCCAAGGATGAAGCAGTGACTGTGCAGATTATGGGAATGGGACCCGTAGTTACCACATCCATACCGCAGAACTAGAGTCGTAACAAAGAAAACTTTTTCCACGGCTATCTACCGCACGCCACTCCGAACCTCGTGTTTGAGGATGGGAGTGGTAGAAGTTTATCCTGGCTAGTTGGTAACTACGGGAAGTTTGCCAGGCAGCCCCCATTCCGCCCAGGAACCATCGTACACCGACAGGTTTTCATAACCGGCGACATTGGCTGCCAGAGTGAGGATACAAGCCGTAATACCTGAACCACAGCAGGTAATGACTTTTTTATCAGTCGTGGCGAAGTTCGTAAATAGTTGCTGTAGCTCATCGGCAGGTTTCATAAAGCCACCGTCGAGAACCCTGGGAAAGGGCAGATTTTTGGCATTTGGCATATGCCCCTCTCTTACCTCTGGCCTTGGTTCCGCTTCCAGCCCCTTGAAGCGACCTGCCGAGCGCGCATCCAGGACGCAGCAATCTGGATCGTCAAGTGCGGCCAGCACTACATTGAAATCACAAAACAGGTCTTCATCCAGATTAGCCTGGAAATTCCCCGCGACCACATTGGCATATTTGTCGGTGGTCTCGTAATCAGCCTCGACCCAGGCCGGTAAACCACCATCGAGCACGGCTACCTGCTTATGACCCATGGCCCGAAACATCCACCAGGCGCGGGGACTGGCATAGAGTCCGACATCATCGTAGACCACGATGATGCTATCCTGCTTGGTCCCCAGTTTGCCAACTTCTTCTTCGAACAACTCGGCGCTGGGCATCATGTGGGGCAGCGAACTGTTAGGTTTACAGATCTGCTGGTCGTAATCGAAGCGCCGTGCTCCGGGGATAACGCGAAAGCTTCCTTCCTTATTAATAGATTCGTAACCGGGTACAACAGGAGGCACCGAGGCGTCCAACACAAGCAGCCGCTCATCGCCCAGGTGTTGCCGGAGCCATTGAACACTTACTAACGAAGAGTCAAGCTGAATCATGATAGAAGAAGTAGTTACAGTTGCAGTGCAAACTGCTGTAGCTTGTCCTTTAGTTTCGCGGTATTTTCCGGCCCGATGCGAATCAGCTGCTTATGCACTTCCTGCAGATTCTCGATGCTGGCATCGGCATACAGAAACATGACGGAGGGCTTTACTAATTGGTAAGGCCCCTCCACATCGGTGGTACGCAAGACTGTAGTTATGGCGCTACGCAGTGTGTCATCGAAGCTTACATTACGGAAACCAATCTCAGCATAGGCCTGTTGGAACAGAGGTGACAACATGCGATAGAAAACCATCGCTGCATCGGTGTCGATGGAGACAAAGGTATCTATGACTTGATCAAAGCGGGCATGGGCACTGTCGTCCATCACGAACAAATTGTCATCGATATTACGCGTTGGCATTTCCTGTTCAACGCCTTTATAGGGCAGTCCGGTTTGTGGGAACTCCCCGCGGCTGATGTTTTCTACAAACACCACGAACTTGCGTACGATCTGCTCGTTCGCCAACAGTTGCAACAGCGCCACACCATTGGGTATGGCGCGCAATCCTTCGAAGACAAAATCATCGCTGTTATTCAGACTGGGCAGCTGGATAACATCCGCTTCTACCGGTTCCTCTACCACAGCTTCGGGAATGGGCACTTCCACCGGAGGCTCTTCGATAACTGGCTCGGCGCTGGCGATAGTAACCGGTTCCGGTTGTGGCTGAATGCGAATCTGAGGAAGTGTTGGCGTTATCGCCTCTGGTGCTTCCGGTTCGGCGGGTTGCAGGGCAGGAGGTTGAATCACTACAGTAGTGGTGCCTGTTGGAGCTTCGAAGGTGAGGGCGAAATACATCAATGACAGCAGTGTTAATACCGCCACTAGGGCAATTATGATAAGCCCGGCCTTAGACATAGTTCGCTCCAACCCCAGTTGAGGTCAAGTATTCTGTCACAGCACCTGAACCGCTACAACAAGGCAGTCCGGCTCGTCACTTTGTGGTCAGCAATTGCCACATTTTGAACACAATCGAATGGGTATCCGCCAGAAGGATGTGCTCTTTCTATGCACTCCCGACGTGCCGCGCTCCGGAGCCTGGCACCGATACACTCGGGCCAGTGGATTGTCTGCTTAATTTTTACCGGGCCGGGATTGTACCTGATTATTCGGGGTCTATTCCCATTAGCAAGTGAGGAGTTTCATAGAGGAACGAAAAAACCCGATCACTCTTCAGCGATCGGGTTTTTTAAAATAGAAACGAGTAAATCCGTTTCTAGCTTTTGGGAAAACCCAATTCTCCCATGGTTCGGGTTAAATCCCGTCCCGCCGTTGCCGGATTGGTTTCCTTGTCGATCTTCAGGATCGTACCTTCCTTATCGATGTAATAGGTCCAGCGATTTGCGAACCCTG
>DMJN01000012.1 GCA_003451715.1 Gammaproteobacteria bacterium
ATCGCCATGGGAAACACGCCGATGGGGGTTAATCCGTAACTCAACACCATGAAACTGCTCATGCGACCGCGTACCTTGTCTTCAACCAATAATTGCACGGAGGAATTGTTGACAGTCTGGCTGGCACTGGCACAGAGGTTGGCGGCAAGCAGGGGGAGCAGGGCAATATAAAAATTGCTGGTCTGAGCGAACAGCCCCAGAAATAGGCCGAAGGCGATGGTGCTGCCGAACATTAGCTTGAGGCGGCTAGCCTTGTCGCCGCGTCTTACGACCCAGATTGCCCAAGCACACCACCGACACCACCGGTAGCCATCAATATACCTACACCGCTCTCGCCAGCCTGCCAGGCCTGTTCGGCCAACATCACCAGAATGTTCTGGAAGGGCATGGCCAGGAACATCGGCAGCAATCCGAATAGCAGGCAGATAAGTACCGGACGGTTCTGCCTCATATAACTGAAACCATGGGCAATGTCTGCCAGCAGGGGTTTTTTCTCGCCCCCGGGTTCCGATGACCGGCTTTTTTCAATACCAAACATGCATAGCACCGCACATCCGTAGAGGATAGCTGCAAGTGCATAGGCGGTGATGAACGAGGATTGGGCGATGATGATGCCCATCACTGCCGGGCCCATCACCCGGTTCAGGTTCATGGCGCCACTCTGAAACGCCATGGCACTCTGCAGGCGTTGTGGTCCGACCACCTTCATGGTAATCGCCATGCGGGCCGGCATGATAAAGGGGAAGACGCAGCCCGCTACGAAGGCGGTACACAGCATGTGCCAGAACTCCAGGCGCCCTGCTATCAGCAAGGCAAGGATGAACACTTCATTGGCGACAATCAGGCTTTGACCGACTATGACTAGCTGTCGTCGCTCCACTCTATCGGTGATGGCGCCGCCCAATAGTGAGGCAAAGATCATAGGTATTGCCACCACCAGATTAATGTAGGCCAATGAGATAGCTTCGCCGGTAAGCTCCCAGGCGATCAGCGTACGCGTGAGCATCTGCCCCTGCATGGCGAAGAAGAAGGCGACGTTACCGGCGAATAACCAGCGAAACTGATGGACAGAAAATACGTCAAAAGCGCCGGAGCGCGCTGGCTCCGAGTCTGCTGCTGAAGTGGAAATGGTGCTGCTCCCAACAAATCAGGGCGCAGTATAACCTAGCTGATTAAACAATCAATTATGAGCAGCGGAGCGTACTTGCAAACATTCTACGGATCATGAAACACTCTTTGAATTACCAAATCCAAGCCTATGTCCAAGCGGGGGTAAATTGATTTGTCTTCTCTACAAGCCCTGTTAGGAATCACTGTTTTTATCACGCTCGCTGTTGTGTTCAGTGAACAACGCCGCTTGCCCCATTGGAAATTGCTGGTGGCAGGTCTGGGATTGCAATTCCTTTTTGCCCTCCTGGTGTTCCGATTCAGTCTGTTGCAGACAGTCCTCAATGTGCTTAATCGCGGAGTGGCTGCTATCGCCAATGCAACCGAAGCGGGCACTCTGTTTATTTTTGGTTACCTCGGTGGCGATCCGGCCAATGTGGACTACCCATTTTCCGTCGGCGATCCTGCTGCTACGGTAATTCTGGCATTTCGCATCCTGCCCCTGATACTCATCTTCACCGTTCTATCAGCCATTCTATGGCATTACCGCATTCTGCCCTGGATTGTGCATGGCTTCTCATTCCTGTTGCGGCGGTCCATGGGAGTCAGCGGGGCTGTGGGGGTCAGTGCTGCCGCGAATATTTTCATCGGCATGGTGGAATCCCCGGCGCTGATTCGGCCTTATATAAAGCGCTTAACCCGCAGTGAATTGTTCGTGGTCATGTCCTGTGGCATGGCGACCATAGCCGGTACCGTGATGGTGCTCTACTCGGCCATACTGGAAGGCGTGATCGATAACGCACTGGGGCATATTCTCACGGCTTCAGTAATTAGTGCGCCGGCTGCCATCATGCTGGCGCTGATCATGGTACCGGCACAGCAGAGCCAGGGGGCAGGCGAATCAAGGGGAGATGCGGTTGATATCAGTACCGACTACCACAATGTGATGGATGCCATCGCGCGAGGCACTTCCGATGGCTTGAAGCTGATGGCCAATGTCGGTGCCATGTTGCTGGTACTGGTGGCCTTGGTAGCCCTACTGAATAGTGCACTATCTCTGATCCCCATACCTGGTGGCGAAGCGCTTACTCTACAGGCGATGTTCGGGTGGGTATTCGCGCCACTGGTATGGTTGATGGGGATTCCCTGGCAGGAAGCTCCGCTTGCCGGGAGTCTGATGGGGATTAAAACGGCCTTGAATGAGTTGCTGGCGTTCCTGGCGCTTGCCGACCTGCCTGCCGGTGCGCTGTCGGAAAAGTCCACTATCATCATGACCTATGCGATCTGTGGCTTCGCTAATTTTGGCAGCCTCGGCATCATGATTGCCGGTCTCACGGGGATGTGTTCCGAGCGTGCCCAGGAAATTGTGGCGCTGGCACCGAAGTCGTTGATCTCAGGTACGCTGGCCACCTGCATGACAGGTGCAATCGCCGGGCTGCTGACTTTCTAAGAGCTTTAAGTTTGCGGCGCTTTGTAATACCTTCAGTTTCCCTATTTACACAATTACAGGAAACTCACCATGGGTCTCAACCGTCGTACCTTCTTGCAACACAGCTTAAAGACCACAGCATTTGCTGGTCTGGGGGCTGTATGCCCGCTATCCTCCTTCGCTCAGAATAATGGTGTGAGACCAGCCCCAATGATGCCGGAACCCAGTTTCGTGGAGACTAACGGCATCTCCATGGCCGTTTATGAAAAAGGCTCCGGCCCGGCCGTGGTGTTCTGCCATGGATTTCCCGAGTTGGCCTTCAGCTGGCGCAGCCAGATTGATGCGGTAGCGGCTGCCGGCTATCACGCCATAGCGCCGGATCTGCGTGGTTACGGTCTTACCGGCGGACCGGAGGATCCCATGCAATACGATATGGGTATCTTCTGTGATGACCTTATCGGCATATTGGATGCCAGGGGCATCGACAAGGCCGTATTTGTCGGCCATGACTGGGGTGGAGCTCTGGTTTGGGCTATGCCGCGCCTGCATCCGGATCGCTGTCTCGGCATCATCGG
>DMJN01000085.1 GCA_003451715.1 Gammaproteobacteria bacterium
GAAGCAACCGCACTGCCGGTTTTCCAGTACCATTATGAAAGCCTGTGTAGACGGGTAGTTAATGGCGAGCAATTATCAATCGAACTGCCCCCGGCGCTCACCGAAAAAATTGAGCGCAAACTGGACAAGCAGGAAGCCAGAGCACGCATAGCCAAAATGAAGCAGGAGTTGGGATTAGAATAGTAAAGTAGGGATGGAGGGACTAAATTTTAACCAGTCCTGAAACTGGTCAAAATTTAATCCCTCCGTCCCTATTTTGAGCCCTTTTTTTACGCATCCAACTTGCGGTATTTCATACGCGTTGGTTGGGCACTCTCACCGACCCGTTTCCGATGTTCTGCTTCGTAGTCCGAGTAGTTCCCTTCGTGCCAGAAAACCTGGCTGTCACCTTCGAAAGCGAGAATGTGGGTACAGATACGATCCAGAAACCAGCGGTCGTGTGATACCACGATCACGCAGCCCGGAAATGCCAGCAGTCCTTCTTCCAGGGCGCGTAAGGTTTCCACATCGAGATCGTTGGTAGGTTCATCGAGGAGCAATACATTGCCACCACGCCTTAGCAATTTGGCCATGTGCAGCCGGTTGCGCTCGCCACCGGACAGGTTCTTGACGAACTTCTGCTGATCACCGCCCTTGAAATTGAAGCGACTGGCATAGGCGCGCGAAGCGATTTCGTATTTACCGATATGCAGGATGTCCTGTTCGTCGGAGATTTCCTGCCACACGGTATTTTCTCCGTTGAGATCGTCACGGCTTTGATCTACATAGGCCAGGTCCACGGTATCACCCAGTTCGATGCTTCCATTATCGGGTTGCTCGGTACCTACCAGCATACGCAGAAAAGTCGTCTTGCCAGCGCCGTTACCGCCGATGATGCCGACGATGCTGCCCTTGGGGATGGAAAAACTGATGTCATCGATCAGTGTGTTGCCGTCGAATCCCTTACTCAGATGATTGACTTCGATGACCTTGTCTCCCAGTCGGGGACCGGGCGGTATATAGAGTTCCTGGGTCTCGCTGCGCTTCTGGAAATCCTGGGAATTGAGTTCCTCGAATCGGGCTATTCGAGCCTTGCTCTTGGACTGGCGCCCCTTGGGGTTGGACCGCACCCATTCCAGCTCGGACTTTATGGTGCGCTCGTGAGCAGCCTGCTGCTTTTCCTCGATGTCCAGCCGCGTCTCCTTGGTCTCGAGCCAGGCACTGTAATTGCCTTCATAGGGAATGCCGTACCCACGGTCCAATTCGAGGATCCAACCGGCTGCGTTGTCGAGAAAATAGCGATCGTGTGTAATGGCCACAACAGTCCCCGGATAGTCCTGCAGAAACCGCTCCAACCAAGCGACACTCTCGGCATCCAGGTGGTTGGTGGGCTCATCCAGCAATAACATATCGGGCTTGGAGAGCAATAATCGGCACAGGGCGACTCGGCGCTTTTCGCCACCGGACAGGCGACCCACATTGGTCTCCCAGGGTGGCAATCTCAGGGCATCGGCGGCTACGTCCAGAGTTCTCTCGATCTGCCAACCATCCACGGCATCGATCTCGTTCTGTAGCGAGCCCTGTTTCTCCAACAATTCATTCATCTCATCGTCGCTCATGGGCTCGGCAAATTTGTCGCTGATGGCATTGAACTCGTCGAGCAAGTCGACAATGTCCTTGATGCCTTCCAGCACATTGCCGCGTACATCCTGTGCCTCATTAAGTTGCGGTTCCTGGGGCAGGTAGCCGATCTTGATACCGGGTTGGGCGCGTGCTTCGCCATTTATCTCCTGGTCCTGGCCTGCCATGATTCTTAACAGCGTGGATTTGCCCGCACCGTTCAGACCCAGCACACCGATCTTCGCGCCCGGGAAAAACGACAGCGAGATATCCTTGAGGATCTCACGCTTGGGGGGGGCCACCTTGCCAACCTGATGCATGGTATAGACAAACTGCGACATGCTTTGCTCCTGGGGGATTCTGCTAAGCGAATAAAACGAGGGCGCTATTATGGCATAGCAAAATAATCAATGGGGTCAGGGACACTTGATCTCATAACCTTTTAGAACAGAGCATCCGGTTTCTCGATCAAGTGTCCCTGACCCTATTGATTACTGAAAGATTATGAGATCAAGTGTCCCTGACCCCATTGATTACTGTAGAATAGCGCCTTCGAAAAATCCCCAGTTCATCCAGCGGAGTATTAGATGTTCAACAGCGATGTCAGCCTATCGGAATTTGACCCAGAAATTAGCGCGGCTATCGAAGCAGAAAAGACTCGCCAGGAAGAACATATCGAATTGATCGCATCGGAAAACCACACCAGTCCTCTGGTGATGGAGGCACAGGGATCCGTGCTCACCAATAAATACGCAGAAGGCTATCCCGGCAAACGTTATTACGGCGGTTGTGAAAACGTCGATGTCGTAGAGGAACTTGCTATTTCCCGAGCCAAGACCTTATTCAAGGCGGATTTCGCGAATGTACAACCACATTCCGGCTCACAGGCTAATTCCGCTGCCTACATGGCGATGTTACAGCCAGGAGATACCCTGCTGGGCATGAGCCTCGCCGATGGTGGCCACCTGACCCATGGTGCCAGTGTCAGTTCCTCGGGGCGACTTTATAAAGCGGTGCAGTATGGGCTGAAAAATGACACCGGTGAGATCGACTATGCACAGGTCGAAAAGTTGGCACAGGAGCACAAACCGAAACTCATCGTGGCTGGATTTTCTGCCTACTCGAGAGTAATAGACTGGCAGAAGTTTCGGGAAATTGCCGACAGTGTCGGGGCTTTCTTCATGGTGGACATGGCTCATGTATCCGGCTTGATCGCCGCCGGCGTCTATCCCAGCCCGGTAAACATCGCCGATGTGACCACTACTACCACGCACAAGACCCTGCGCGGCCCACGCGGTGGATTAATACTGGCACGTTCTAATCCCGAACTGGAGAAGAAGCTCAATTTCGCCGTGTTTCCGGAAAGCCAGGGTGGTCCGCTGATGCACGTAATTGCGGCAAAAGCCGTGTGTCTGAAAGAGGCCATGAGTGAAGATTTTGTAAGCTACCAGAAGCAAACGCTGGTGAATGCCCAGACAATGGCGCAAGTCTTCATGGAACGGGGCTATGACATCGTTTCCCATGGCACTGACGATCACTTGTTCTTGCTAAGTTTGATCAAGCAGGGTATGACAGGAAAAGATGCCGATGCTGCACTAGGTAGAGCGAACATTACTGTTAACAAGAACGCTGTACCTAACGATCCCAATCCACCATTCGTTACCAGTGGCTTGCGAATAGGATCGCCTGCGGTTACGACACGTGGATTCAAAAAGGCTGAAGTCAATGAACTGACGACATGGATGTGCGATATACTGGATGACATTACGAACGAAACTAAAATTGCAGAGGTAAAACAGAAAGTGTTGGATCTTTGCTCAAGATTCCCCGTATATCAATAGATATATGGTACTTAGATAGGTTTATTATGCATTGTCCTTTTTGTAGCGCAGTTGATACCAAAGTAATTGACTCCAGGTTAGTCTCTGAGGGTAACCATGTACGCAGGCGCCGAGAATGCATTACCTGTGAAGAGAGATTTACTACCTACGAATCTGCCGAACTGGTTATGCCGAAGATTATTAAACAGGACGGTATTCGTGAGCCATTCAATGAGGATAAGCTGCTAGCCGGCCTGACTAAGGCATTGGAAAAGAGGCCAGTCAGCGTAGAAAAAGTCGAAGAAGCGGTAAATAGAATCAAGGCAACAATTCGTGCTACAGGGGAACGCGAAATACCATCTCGTGATGTTGGTGAACAGGTCATGAAAGAATTGCGGGACCTCGATGAAGTCGCGTTCGTCAGATTTGCATCAGTTTATCGAAGCTTCAAAGACCTGAATGAGTTTCGAGAAGAGATAGATCGCCTTTCCAAAGATAGCTCCAGCTAAGTCTACAGACCTTCAAACTGCACTAAGCCCTCTCATTCTGATAGAATCATTTGTCCTCCTGCGTGATTCGATTGCGCAGCATGCTAGAAAAAATGAAGACAGCCGAATGGTCATAGAGTTGAGAAATGAAATCGATCAATAACTCTTCGCTGGATACAATATTTATTGACTGGCCGGTCCATATGCAGAGAGCAATTGACCTGGCACAGAGAGTTCGGACAGCCACTCCGAATCCTCGGGTTGGTTGTGTACTCGTAAAAGGTGTCGAGGTTATCGGTGAAGGCTGGCATGTGGCAGCAGGCGAGGCTCACGCGGAAGTGGCCGCGCTTGAGAATGCAGGCGAGTCGAATACCTGCACGGAGGCGTTCGTCAGCCTCGAACCCTGCGCACACACCGGCCGCACGGCACCTTGCAGTGAGGCACTGATTGCCGCCGGAGTCGGTAAAGTAATCATCGCATCACTGGATCCAAACCCACTAGTAGCCGGCAAGGGTGTCGAGCAACTGGAGCAGGCGGGTGTCGAAGTGTATCAATTAGTGGATTTTGAAGAACAGTCCCGGGAGATTAATCCGGGCTATTTCAAGCGGCGTGAGGAGGGGATCCCCTACGTGCGATTAAAGTTGGCCATGAGCCTCGATGGGAGAACGGCGCTGGCAAATGGGCAGAGTAAATGGATTACCAGTGAAGCTGCAAGAAGTGATGTCCAGAAACTTCGAGCCAGTGCCTCTGCGGTAATTACCGGAATCAATACCGTGCTTGTCGATGATCCTTCTCTCAATGTTAGAAGTGCTGAATTGCCAGAAAGCCAGGATGACTTAGAGTCAGGCGCAAAAGTGCTAAGGCATCAGCCACTTCGAGTAGTCGTCGATAGTCAATTGCGGACACCTGGCACCGCTAAAATTGTTTGCAATGAAGGATTGGTCAAAATTTATTCCACGGCTGATTTTGCCGAAGAGAAAAACCTTGCGGATAATGTGGAAATAGTAAAAGCCACTGTGTCGGGAGAGGGAGTCGATCTGCAATTTGTGTTAGAATCGCTGGCCTCCGATTTCTCTTGCAATGATGTGTTGGTAGAAGCAGGATCAACGCTAAGCGGTGCCTTTATCGAAGCGGGATTAGTAGATGAACTGATTGTCTACATAGCTCCCAGGTTACTCGGCAGTGATGCCAAGCCGCTATTGGAAATACACGGGCTACAATCTCTGGCCGAAAGTCACCAATTTCACGTCAGCCAATTGGATCGGATCGGAGACGATATTCGAGTGATACTCAAACAGGCTCCCTAATTGTGTTTACAGGAATTATCGAAGCGATTGGAACCGTATATGCCCTTAAGCAGGTAGATTCTGAATGGCGCGTGACTATCGATGCCGGGGAGCTGGATTTGCTTGATGTCAAACTCGGGGACAGCATCGCGGTCAGTGGATGTTGCCTTACAGTAGTTGAATTCGGAGACGGTCGTTTCGGTGCCGATGTTTCACAAGAAACTATGCGTTGTACAACATTGGGTGCGCTTCAGAAAGGCGCTCGAGTAAATCTGGAGAAGGCGATGCTGGCAAACAGCCGATTCGGTGGACATATTGTTAGTGGTCATGTCGATGGTGTAGGCGAGCTCACCGACTCGTGCCCCGAGGGTAAGAGTGTAAAGCTGGAGTTCGATATTCCTGCAGAGTTGGCGAAGTATGTCGCCGCCAAGGGATCGATCTGTATCGATGGCACCAGTTTGACAGTGAATACAGTGGCCGGAAATTCATTCACAATCAATGTAATTCCGCATACTCAGGAAGAAACGATTATCGGACGCTACCAAACAGGCCAGCGAGTAAACATAGAGGTGGACCTGGTAGCGCGCTACCTGGAACGCTTGATGTCCGGAGAAATTGCGAGCGATTCACTGTCATCTGACATCGATGTGGATTTTCTAAAACAACATGGTTTTAATTCATCCTGAATAGAGCGTCTAAACCCATCATGGAACTGAACTCAATAGAAGAAATCATCGACGATATCCGCCAGGGGAAAATGGTGATATTGATGGATGATGAAGACAGGGAAAACGAAGGGGATATTATTATCGCCGCCGAGCGAGTGCGCACCGAAGATATTAATTTCATGGCGACCAATGCCCGTGGCTTGATCTGCCTGACATTGACTCGTGATCGATGTGAGTTTCTGAAATTACCCCTGATGGTTAACGAGAACAACACACCCTATAACACGAACTTTACC
>DMJN01000017.1:0-7861 GCA_003451715.1 Gammaproteobacteria bacterium
CACAAAGGTAGTGTAGGTTGTCGCGACTGGTCTGACCAAATTCTGATCGAAGTAGTCATTGAATGCGAAGACTCGTTCATTAGCCGAGCGCCATGGATCCTGTGTTTGAGCCTGGCTGTTGGTGACGTAAGTAAAAAATAGCAAAGTCACTGTAATAATTGCTTGGAGCGACCATCGAACATAGCTTTGGGGTAATAGTTTCACGGCAAATACTTTGTGTTAGCTAGTATTACAAATCGACAAAAGAGGTCGGACGACTTCGGCTAACGTAGGCCAACGAAGCATACCCGAGTTTATTCAGCGCATCAATTGTTCAATCAGTTTATCCAGCCTCTTGGCAGATACCGGCAAGCTGGTGCCGAGAGACTGGGCGAAGAGCGAAACGCGGTACTCTTCAATCATCCATCTCAGGGTTTGCAATTCCGCCTGCCTGCCAAGTTCCAAGTCAGACCCGATGGCCTGGTAGCGATTCCAATATTCTCCCAGTTCACGGGAGTTGGACCGATCTTTGACTCCCACATGGGGCAGTTTCTCAAGCCGCGACTGAATGGCCTTGAAATAACGGGGCATCTCCTGCAACCAAATAAACAGTGTGTTGCTTAGAAAATGTTCGGGCAATAAATGCTCTATCTGTTGCCGGACATCTGTTGCCAGGTAATTCAGATCCGAGCCATCCAACGAATCCAGTCGTCTGAAAATCTGCAGGCGGGCAGGCAGCACGAACCGGAGGACTTTTATGATCTTCTCACTAACCTGGTGCAGGTCTTGTTTGCCTGCCTGTAGAGCACTTTCAAATTCCTGCCTCGAACGCGGCACTTGCTCATCGATATCAAATGCGGCGGCGTAGCTGGCAAATAATGCATCCTCGGCAAGACCGGCAAGATTAGCCGGAATCATGAGGGTCAATTCTTTAACGAGCCGAGAGAAATTCTTTCGAAGCATGTTACGTTGTTGCACGCTACGTAGCATATAGAGCCGTACCAGGCCTGCTCGCATTTTAAGTTGGGATTCGGCTTCATCGGCCAGCAATTCGATACTCACCGAGTCGGTCTTGTCCACTAAGGCAGGGTAGCGAATCAATACCAGTTCTTCACCAATTTTTAGCTGTTCCGGCAGAGTATCGATTGTCCAGTCAGTCAGCCCCTGCTGCTCGATGTCGTGCCCGTAATAACTGCTGTGACTGTGGGTTTTCGGCTCGCCGGGCGATGCAGTATTTCGAATTTGTAGCTCCCTGACCTGCTCTGAAAACCCCAACTCCTGATCGTTTTCTCCAAGCAACCTCAGCTTGATACGCAGGTGCGGGGGAATTTCGATGCGCTGAAAATCTTCCCGGGACAGGTCCAACTTCTTGCGCAGTCGAATCTGCGCCAGCAGCGAGTCTATCAGCTCACCGTCTGATGGCGACATCTGAGGCAGGACTGCATCGACAAACTCGCCGATAGGAATGAATTGTTTGCGTGAGGATTTAGGTAATCCCTTGATCAGGGCCAGACACTTCTCTCTAATAATTCCGGGCACCGCCCAGTCAATGTCAGCCTGATTGAGTTGATGGAGAATTCCCTGGGGTACCGCTATGGTAGCTCCGTCCTGAGGGCTACCGGGATCGAATACATAATCTATCTCCAAGCTATTGTGCTTAAGCGACGCCTGGTCGGGATAGGCATTTACTTCGGCGATTACCCCTTGTGAATCTGAAAACGCCTCAAGATCCATGGTCAATGACTCATCACTCTGCCCAGTCAGCCATTGTTCGAGCGACTGGGTGGAGATGACATCAGCAGGGATCCGTTCTTCATAGAAACGCGCAATCTCACGATCGCTCACCAGCACATCCGGTCGGCGAATTTTTTGCTCTTGCTGTGACAACTCCTCGAGGAATTGTTGATTTTTACTCAGAAAGGAACATGCCGTTCTGACTTGATTCTCCGCCAGCCCTTCCCGTATAAAAATCTCTCTACAGGCATCTCGATCAATTGTCGAATAGGAAATCAGCGCCTTTTCGATGATCACCAAGCCATACAGGTGCACCTTCTCATGAGCCATGACTTCCTGACGCTTCTTGCTCCAGTGTGGCTCAAAGTGTTCCCGTTTAACCAGATGTAAGGCCATCTGTTCGACCCATTGCGGTTGAATCCTGGCTGCCATCGTGGCGAAAGTCTGGGAAGTCTCAATGAGATCTCCGCTAACAATCCATTTAGCCGCTACCGAGCTCAGCACCGAGGAGCCCAGCAGTGAAAACTTCCTGTTTCGATTACCAAGATAGGTCTTCCCTTCCAGCTTACGGGCGATCTGATTGAGCGAGCCGGAGATAATACTGCGGTGGATCGACTCATAGCTCGCCGGCGCTTTTCTTAATTTGAAACCCATCTGCTGGCATGAAAACAATAATTGCCGATGCACTTCGCGCCATTCACGCATCCGCATGAAGGAGAGAAAATGAGTCTTACAATATTTGCGCAGTTGATTCTGACTTAGATCCTGCCGTTGCGTCTCGTAGTGATTCCAAAGATTCACGAATCCCAGGAAATCAGATTCGGGATGGTTGAATTGCGCCAATTTCTGTAGTGCTGCCTGGCGATTCTCGGATGATATCTCGCGTGGATCCTGAATGCTCAGGACACTGACTATGATAAGCACTTCCCTCAGGCAGTGCTCTGAGTTGGCAGTCACCAGCATGCGTGCGTACCGCGGGTCTACGGGTAGCATCGCCATCTGCCCACCGATGTCCGTAAGTCGCCGGTTATGCGTCAAGGCATTCAGTTCAACCAGCAGCTTGAAGCCTTCACGTATGGCACTGGGCTCAGGCGTTTCGATAAAGGGAAAATCCTCAACATCTCCCAGTTTCAAGTACAGCATGCGCAGAATGACAGATGCGAGATTGGTCCGTTTGATTTCCGGATCGGTATACAAGGGCCGGGAATCAAAATCTGTTTCAGAATACAGGCGTATGCAGATTCCGTCTTCCAATCTGCCGCAGCGGCCCTTGCGTTGATTGGCACTGGCCTGGGACACGGCTTCGATCGGCAGACGCTGTACTTTACTCTGCAGGCTGTAACGGCTGATTCTGGCGAAGCCGGTGTCCACCACATACCTGATTCCGGGTACAGTCAGGGAAGTCTCCGCCACGTTAGTCGACAGTACGACACGACGGCCCGGATGGGGCTTGAATATCTTGAGTTGTTCTGAGTGCCGTAAACGCGCGTAGAGCGGCAAGACCTCCATATTATTAAACCGTTGCTTACGTAGCACTGCAGCCGTGTCCCTGATCTCTCGCTCACTGCTGAGAAAAACCAGTACGTCACCCGGGCCCTGTTTGGCTGCTGTTTCTGACACAGCTATATCACGAAGCGCAGTAACGATAGCGTCGATCTGCAAGTCATCGTTTTTCTCTTCATTGTTGAGAGAGACCAGCGGCATATAACGCGTGTCAACCGGATAGGTCCTTCCCGAAACCGACACGACGGGAGCATTATGGAAATGACTGGAGAATTTGTCCACGTCGATAGTGGCGGATGTGATGATGAGTTTTAAGTCGCTTCGCTTGCCAGTCAGCTGCTTCAGAAAGCCTAACAGGAAATCAATGTTGAGCGATCGCTCATGCGCTTCGTCGATGATGATGACTTCATAGCGATTCAGGAATCGGTCATTTTGTATTTCCGCCAACAGGATGCCGTCTGTCATCAATTTCAGAAAGCTCGAAGCGGATTGCTTTTCGTTGAACCTGACCTGGAAACCGACCCCCTCCCCGGGCTGAGTCGCCAATTCTTCGGCTATGCGGTTGGCAACGGAGACAGCAGCCAACCTTCTGGGTTGAGTATGGCCGATGAGCCCTCGACGCCCGAGCCCTGCCTGTAGACAGATTTTCGGTAATTGTGTGGTTTTTCCCGAACCGGTGTCGCCGGCCACTACAATCACCTGATGCGTCTCGAGCAGAGCAGTGATTTCTTCTACTTTTTCCGTTATTGGCAGCAGCGATGGGAAGGTGATTTGCGAGGGAATTGCCGTGGCTCTGGTTTCACAGGCTGCGATAGAGTGCTCCATGGCTTTGGCCAGCCTGGTAAGCTCCTGGTTTTTCTTTTGCGCAGAAAATCCGGCTTTCTCGAGCTGCCTTATTTTTCTGCGAAAACGGTACTGATCCGCTAACTGACAGCGATCCAGATCAGATTGTAGTGATTTCTCCACAGGCCACCCATTTATACCAGGCTGAGTATACAGAATTGGCTGTAGGCCGCTTTGGGCGGGCCAAATATTTGTACAGAGGATCCCTATTCCCTGAGTTCTCGTCGCAGAATTTTACCAATATTCGATTTTGGCAAATCTGCGACAAAGCGAATTTCTCGTGGAATCTTATAGGCAGTTAAACCGGCCTTGCAGTGAGTGATGATCGATGCGACCTCTGGGTTACCGTCCTTGCCAACGACGAATAGCCGAATGGCTTCCCCGGTTCTCTCATTGGGAACACCGATCGCCGCACACTCCAACACCCCGGGATGGCTATTGACCCAATCCTCAATTTCATTAGGGAAGACATTGAAACCGGACACCAGAATCATGTCCTTTTTACGATCGACTATGCTGATATAACCCTCTTCATCGACCTGCACATAGTCACCAGTCTTTAACCATCTCTGTTCATTTATCGTTTCCCTGGTCGCCTGCTCCTGCTGCCAGTAGCCGAGCATTACCTGCGGACCCCGAATCCACAGCTCACCACGTTCTCCTGCAGGCACTTCCTGCCCCTCATCATCCATCACCAGCATTTCCGTCTCAGGAACCAGCGGGCCTACGGTTCCGAGCTTCACCTTGCCGGGGATATTGACCGACACCACTGGCGAACACTCTGTAAGACCGTAGCCTTCGATGATTTCGCAACCCGTCATATCAATCCATTGCTCGGCAACCGAGGTGGTCATGGGCATACCCCCGGCGCCGCAGAATTTCATTTCACTAAAATCGATAGATCCTATGTCCTTATGGCGTAACAGCGCGAGGTAGAGTGTGTTGATGCCTACAAACCCGCTTAGTCGAGTATTTTTTAACAGGCTAATCACATTGTCTATATCACGCGGATTGGTGATGAGAACATTGTGATTTCCGGCAAATGGCATCGTCAGGCAATGTAGTAAAAAGGCGTAACTGTGGTACAGTGGAAGAGGCGCTGCAATACTTTCCGATTGATCGTCGATGATCAGCAGACACCGGGCACGCAACTGCATCATGTTTGCGATGAGGTTGTTATGACTCAACATTGCCCCTTTGGCAAACCCGGTTGTGCCGCCTGTGTAGAGAATCAATGCAACATCATTTTCCCGGCCCGCATCAGGATGTTTGACATGAGTGCCCTGGGACTGAACCGCAGTATTGAAATCAGCTGGGGCAGTCAACGAATAGTGCGGGACGAGTTTCTTGACATATTTTGCACCCCAATTCATAAACTGACGCTTAATTGGATTCTGCAGGTCGCCGAGCTGAGTGACTATCACCGTCTCGATATCGGTTAATTCGATAATCGATTCCAACTTGGCACAGAAGCTATTGAGAATAATAATCGCCTTCACGCCCGAATCTTTGAACTGGTGTTCCATTTCATGAGCCGTGTAGAGGGGATTGGTATTTACAACAACAAGACCCGCTTTTACAGCGCCAAAAAAAGCTATTGGAAACTGCAATAAGTTTGGCAATTGAATAGCGATCCGGTCACCAGCTTGCAGCTTAGTCTCGCTCTGCAGGTAGTGTGCAAATCTGTTGCTCAGATCGTTGACTTCAGTGTAGGTGAGTGACTTGCCGAAACAGCTGAATGCCGGCAAGGAACCATGTTCAACGACGATATAATCAATCACTTCTGTGAGAGAGGAAAATCGCTCCGGCCGTAATTCTTCGGCGAGTGGCTCAGTCATGAGGCTTACTTGGTCAACAGGGTCATGGATTCTTCCAGGCCTTTAACCGAGAGCGGAAACATACGATTTTCAACGAGCTCGCGGGCAACTTCGATAGAATAACTGTGCTCCCAGTAATCCTTGGGGGTTGGATTAATCCAGACCACGTGATCGAAGTGGTCTGTTAAGCGCTTTATCCAGACAGCCCCGGCCTCTTCGTTGTAGTGTTCAATACTTCCACCTACATGAGTAATCTCATAAGGTGCCATAGTCGCATCGCCCACGAAGATAAGTTTGTAGTCCTTGGTGTATTTGTTGATTATTTCAAAAGTATCAGTGGTTTCGGCATGGCGCCGGTGGCTCTTGGTCCAGATGGATTCATAGATAAAATTATGGAAATAGTAGTATTTCAAGTGCTTGAATTCCGAACGGGCCGCAGAGAATAACTCTTCACAAAGTTTTACATGAGGGTCCATCGAACCACCGACATCGAAGAGCAGTATTACCTTGACGGCATTATGACGTTCCGGAACCATCTTTATGTCCAGCAGGCCGGCATTTCTTGCTGTAGAAGAAATTGTGTCATCCATATCGAGCTCTTCATCGGCACCGGTTCGAGCAAACTTTCGCAAGCGCCGCAACGCCATCTTGATATTTCGCGTCCCTATCTCGACCGAATCGTCCAGATCCCTGTAGTTGCGTCGATCCCAGACTTTGATAGCGCGCTGATTACGGCCCTCGTCCTGTCCGATGCGGATTCCTTCCGGATTATAACCGTAGCCACCGAATGGCGATGTGCCTCCTGTACCTATCCATTTGCTGCCACCCTGGTGTCGCTTTTTCTGCTCTTCCATGCGCTTGCGAAATTCTTCCATTAATTTTTCGAGACCGCCGAGTGCTTCGATTCTTGCCTTCTCCTCATCGCTGAGCATGGTTTCCAGCTGCTTGCGCAACCACTCGTCGGGGATCTGGTACAGTGACAAATCATCAAACACTTCGGTATTCTCGAAATACTTGGCGAAGGCAATATCAAACTTATCAAAATTCTTCTCATCTTTTACCAGGCACATGCGTGACAAGTAGTAGAAGTCATCGACATTGCCGAAGATGACATGTTTCTTCAAGCATTCAAGCAATGTGAACAGCTCGGTAAACGAAACCGGTAGCCGTTCTTGCTTCAATGTCATGAAGAAGTTGATCAGCATCAGCGATTAGCTCTGTGCATGAAGGCTAATTTTTCCAACAGGTGAACATCTTGCTCATTCTTCAACAACGCACCATATAAAGGAGGTATGGCATTCTTGGTATCATGGTTTTTCAGTATCTCGGCAGGAATATCATCAGCCATTAGCAGCTTCAACCAATCAATCAGTTCCGAGGTAGAAGGCTTCTTTTTTAAGCCTGGAATTTTTCTTACTTCGAAAAATATATCCATCGCCTGACTTACCAGCTCTTTCTTGATGTCGGGATAGTGAACATCGACAATCTTTTCCATTGTCAGCGTGTTGGGAAATTCGATGTAGTGGAAGAAGCAACGGCGCAGAAAGGCATCGGGGAGTTCTTTCTCATTGTTGCTGGTAATTACAATGATAGGCCGGGTCTTGGCTTTGATGATCTCCTTCGTTTCATACACGAAGAATTCCATCTTATCGAGTTCGAGCAACAAATCATTGGGAAACTCGATGTCTGCCTTATCAATTTCATCGATAAGTAACACGACCTGCCGATCGGCATCGAAGGCTTGCCAGAGCTTGCCCTGAATTATGTAATTGGAGATATCGTGGACCTTTTCCTCACCTAGTTGTGAGTCCCGCAAGCGGGACACGGCATCGTACTCGTACAAGCCCTGTTGCGCCTTGGTTGTCGATTTGATGTGCCATTGGATAAGCGACAGATCCAGAGCCTTGGCTATCTGTTCGGCCAGCATGGTCTTACCCGTGCCTGGTTCTCCTTTGATCAACAGCGGTTTTTGCAACTGAATTGCT
>DMJN01000017.1:8169-8421 GCA_003451715.1 Gammaproteobacteria bacterium
AGCGGTTTTTGCAACTGAATTGCTGCATTCACTGCCATCTGGAGTTCGCCCGTTGCCACATACTCTTGTGTGCCGGTAAAGTTCATTTTGACTTCCACTGCTGAAAAAAAATTGGGCGTATTGTAAACAGCAGGCTGCTATTAATACAGGAAAACCCCAGCCCGGACGTTTCGCCACTCTCGCTTACAGCAAGACCAGATTCCGTAGCGTGGGGTGCGGAGTTCGCGACCGCTCCTGCGCATCCCTGCGCTC
>DMJN01000017.1:8767-9211 GCA_003451715.1 Gammaproteobacteria bacterium
ATCCTGAACATAACTGAGAAGCGCGCAGGCTTACTCAGGAGTATATTGAGTGCGGCGAAGCCGTGAACTCAGCAGCGGGCGCGCCCTGGTGTGTAATCGACCGATTTGCAGCTTGGCATGAGGCCTGTAATACCGCTCATGGGACAGCCTCGAAATGCGTGGATGCGCATGCCATTAAAAAAGCTGCCCGAGCCTCGTCGTTTTTGCTGAGCACTACTGAATGCTCAAAGACTCTCTATGAATGGATTCGGGAAAGGCTGAGCAGCGTTATGCTGCACAGGATCTGGCTGGTGCTGAATGCAAACTCACTTCTTATTAATTAATAGAAGATAATCTATTAACTATTTGATTTATATAACTATTAGATAGGATTTATTATGAATAGCACAAAATATGCGCAAATTTGTCGGTCCAGGGAGGGTTTGGGTTGGATTCTATTCGATA
>DMJN01000017.1:9524-9731 GCA_003451715.1 Gammaproteobacteria bacterium
GTTTGGGTTGGATTCTATTCGATAAAATACCTGAAGTTAGAACTTTAATTATTTGTTTTAGCGTGCTTTTCCTGTCTTTTCTTTATAAGAAATATCACCGTTGCCAGGGTTTCTGCCAAGATGATTGCCAGTACTAAGGGGATGATTGATCGCAGGGTAGCCTCACTACCGATGGTTATTGCGTCCAGTGCCAGCACCATCAGCGCC
>DMJN01000017.1:10044-10243 GCA_003451715.1 Gammaproteobacteria bacterium
CCAGCACCATCAGCGCCGGCGCCAATGTAGTGCCCTGTGCGTTGGCGTACCACGGCGTCAAGATAATCGCCGCTGCGATGGCCCGTAGCGAATAAGCTGTCCAGCGTGCGTGCCTGAAGCGTGTTAGCTGCCAGAAAAGTCCATAAAACAGCACACTCGCGGCCAGGTAGATCACCCAAACCAGCCAATAATTGCTGTC